>JBGTNO010000262.1:0-3194 GCA_041743065.1 Chthoniobacterales bacterium | reverse complement strand
CTCGCTGCCGGAGAGCACGCGCGAACGCATCCGCGGGATCGCCGCCGAGATGGGCTACACCGCCCATCCGCTGGTGAACGCGCTGATGCATCTCCAGCGTTCCTCCAAGCCACTGCCGCAACATCTGAAGCTCGCCTATGTGAACTTCCGGCAGCCCAGCGGCTACAGCCAGAACATCGTGCGGCACGCCACTCGCCAGGCGGCCCTGCACGGTTACAAGCTCGAGGTGTTCGACCTTTTCCCCGGCGAACTCACCCTGCGCCGCGTCGCCGGCATCTGCCGCGCCCGGAACATCCCTGGCATCGTCTTCGGGTCGGCGAGCGGCGTGGACCTGCCGCAGGACATCGACTGGAGTCCGTTCTGCCTCGTCACGCTCAGCAACCAGCCCGGCATGCCGAACAACCTCCGCATCCGCCCGGACACCGGCGGCAACGCGACGCTCGCCTACCGGACGCTGCGGCGGCAAGGAATCGAGCGGATCGGGATGATCCTGAGCGCGCGCATGCACACGGCCACCGACCCGCAGTGGGCGGGCGGATTTCTGGCCGAGCAGGCCCATCTGCCGCTGGAGCGAATGATCCCCGTGCTCATCCTGCCGACCGATCCGATCCTGCCGGAGGACGACCCGGCCCAGCGGAGAAGGCTCGAAGCCTGGCAGGCCACCCACGCCCCGGAGGCGATCCTCACGCACCACTCCAGTCTCCAGCCGCTGCGCGAATACGACCGGAAGCCGCGCCGTTGGGCGAAGGTCGTCACGCTCGAACACGCGGAGCTGACCGGCGAGACCGGCATCGACCAGAAGAGCTACGAGCTGGGTCGCGCGGCGGTCGATTTTCTCGTGAAGCTGATCGCCGTGAACCAGCGCGGCCCGTCGTCCGACGCACGCACGCTCCATATCGCAGGCGAGTGGCGGGAGTGATCGATAGTCGAAAAGGGCTATCGACGCTCCTCGCGCGTCCCGCCCTGCAGTTGCGCTGTCGTCGCTTCCGGGAGATGGTGATCGCCGTGGTCGATGACGAATTCCTCGATCTTGCCGAAGCCCACCTTGAAAACATGCGTCGGCCCCATCGTGGAAATCTCGTCGATGCCGTTCCCCTCCGCGTCGGTCCCATGCACGACCCACGCCCTTTTCCGACCGAGCAGCAGCAGGGCCTGGGCGATCTTCGGCGCGGCCTCGCGGGAGAAGACGCCGACGAGCTGATACTCGGGGCGCGCGGGGTTCAGCAGCGGCCCCAGCAGATTGAAGATCGGGGGGATTCCCTCGGCGGCGAGCGCCTTCCGGACCGGCACGATGGCCTTGAACGCGGGGTGATACGCGGGTGCGAACATGAATCCGAGACGGTGCCGCCTGAGTAGGTTCCGAAATTTCTCCGGCGGCAGATCGATGGGCACGCCCAGCGCCTCCAGCACGTCGGCCCCGCCGGACTTCGACGTGATGCCGCGGTTCCCGTGCTTCACCACGGTCATCCCCGCCGCCGAGATTCATCCGGTCTCCGCCCGCTGGCAAGGCGACGGTCGCGGGACGGCGCTGTGGCAGTCGCTCGTCGCCATCGCCAGAAAAGCGAAGGTCCGTGTTTTCGGCCACGTGCCTCCCGGCAATAGTGAGATGCTGCACGTAAGTCGGGATGTCGGCTTCGAACTCCACTTCAACCCGGCCGAAGACGAATGGGAAGCGGAGCTGGATTTCCGACCGAAACGATGACCCACACGCGCAATCGCACTTCCTTTTGGCCCCGGCGGTGAGGTCTTTTGATCGTTCGCGGCGCTTTCCTGCGTATAGCTTTTGGCTATGACGGGTTCGCCGAGGAGGTATTGGTCCGCTGAGGGGTGCGCGTGGACACTTAGGCATGACAAAGACTCACGCAGAGGAAGCCCCTCATCCGTCGGTGATTCCAGCAAGCACGGCCGGCACTGAGATCCATCATCGGATTTTACGAAGCATCAAACATCTCTACGGAAATTCCCTCGGCACAGCCGATGGCGAGATCGGAACGGTAAAGGACCTCTACCTTGACGATCAGAAATGGGCGATCCGCTACGTCGTCGCGGACACGGGTTCCTGGCTGCCGGGCCGTTTGGTCCTGATCTCCCCACATGCCTTTGGAGACTTCCATGCTGAAGAAAGCGACAGCCTGCTCGTGAGCTTGACGCGGCAGCAAATTGAAAACAGTCCCGCGATCGAGACGCACAAGCCTGTCTCAAGGCAATTTGAAGAAGAGTATTACCGCTACTACGGCTGGCCGACCTACTGGGCCGGAAGCGGAATGTGGGGAATGGGCGGCTTTCCCATGGTCCCGCCGCCTCCTCTGGTTCCCCCTCAGGTAGAGAACGGGGATGCCGACGTCGCCAGCAGTGACGATCCTCATCTGCGCAGCACCCAGGCGCTAAGCGGCTACCATATCGAAACTCCGGAAGGTGCCATCGGCCACGTCTCGGACTTTTTGATCGACCCGAAGAGCTGGGCGATCCGTCACCTTGTCGTCGAGACCGGTCATTGGTTTTCCGGCAAGGAGATCGTGATTTCTCCGGAACAAATCGAGCGCATTAGCTTCGAGGAATCCAAGGTGTTTGTGAACGTGAGCAAACAGACGATCGAGAACGCGCCGGGATACGAAGTGTCGGCGCTCGGCGTGGCCTAGCACGGCGCGGATAACTTCGGCTCGCGACTTGCCCCAATTATGAAAATGAACTTAATCACCAACGACCTCTTAACCGAACTGCTCGGCGAATGTCAGCCGCCTTGCGTTTCGCTCTATCAGCCGACGCACAGGCATCATCCCGAGAATCAACAAGACCCAATTCGCTTTCGCAATCTGCTCAAAGAGGTGGAGCAATCGCTTCTCCAGAATCACGCGGAAGCCGAAGCCTCGGCACTTCTTGAACCACTCGAGGCGCTCGCGGGCGACAGCGAGTTCTGGAACCACACGCTGGACGGGCTGGCGGTGTTCGGCGCGCCGGGATTCTTCCGCGCGTTCGGCCTCCAGCGCACCGTCGCGCCGCTGGCGATCGTCGCCGATAGCTTCCACACCAAGCCTCTGCGGCGCTTCCTCCAGTCCACCGATCGTTATCAAGTGCTCGCCTTGAGCCTCGATCACATCCGGCTTTTCGAGGGGAATCGCGACACGCTCGATGAAGTCACTCTCGCGCCCGGAGTGCCGCGCACGCTCACCGAAGCGCTCGGCGAGGAACTGACC
>JBGTNO010000261.1:0-11851 GCA_041743065.1 Chthoniobacterales bacterium | reverse complement strand
ATTTCCTCCATCGGAGGCATCGCGGCGGTGCAGGGCGTAATGGTGCGGGCGGAGATGGGCGGCACGGTGCGGAGGATTTTGTTCGAGTCCGGTCAGGAAGTGGCCAAGGGCGAACTGCTGGCGCAACTCGATGTGGCGGCGGAGGAGGCGCAGCTCCGCGCGGCGGAAGCGGAGGCCGAGCTGGCCAACGACGAGTTGAAGCGGGCGAAGGATCTGAGTCAGCGGAAAGTCATCGCCGCCTCCGAGCTGGACACGGCGACCTCGAGGGCGAAATCGGCCGCGGCGCAGGTGGAGAATCTGCAGTCGGTGATTGGGAAAAAAACGGTCCGGGCTCCCTTCGCGGGCCGGGTGGGCATTCGGCAAATCAATCTCGGACAGGTGCTCGATCCGGGCGCCGAAGTGGTCACGCTGCAGACCGTGCGGGAAGTTTTCGCGATCTTTTCGGTGCCGCAGCAGCGTTTTTCCGAGTTGAAGGTGGGGATGCCGGTCAGGGTGACGACCGATGCGTATCCGGATAAAATTTTCGACGGCACGCTCACGGCGCTGAGTTCCAGCCTGGACGCCAGCACCCGCAGCCTGCCGCTCCAGGCGACGCTGGAAAATCCGGACGGGCTGCTGCGCGACGGCATGTTCGCCCGGGTCGAGGTGGAGCTGCCCCTGGCCAAGTCGTCGCTCATTATCCCCGCGACGGCGGTGGCTTATGCGCCGTATGGCGATTCGATTTACGTGGTGGAGCCGCAGAAGGACGAGACGACCGGAAAGGAAAGGCCGACGCTGCGGCAGGCTTTTGTGCGGCTGGGCGATACGCGGGGCGATTTCGTGGAGGTGATCAAGGGCGCGGAAGCGGGCCAGGAAATCGTCAGCGCGGGGCTCTTCAAGCTGAGGAATGGCATGGCGGTCAAAGTGGATAACAAACTGGCGCCGAAAGCTTCACTCGACCCGCATCCGCCGGAAACCTAGGCCGCGCTCGCGCATGAAAAGTTTCACCGATATTTTCATTCGGCGCCCGGTCCTGGCCGTCGTGGTCAATCTCGTGATCGTGATCGCGGGCTTGCAGGCCATCCGCACGCTGAACGTGCGGCAGTATCCGCGGATGGAGAACGCGGCCATCACCATCAAAACGGTTTACGTGGGCGCGAGCGCGGAGCTGGTGCGCGGCTTTATCACCTCTCCGATGGAACGCTCGATCGCGGCGGCGGACGGCATCGATTATCTGGAATCGACCAGCGCGCTGGGGCTCTCGACCATCACGGCGCATCTCCGGCTGAACTACGACGCGACCAAGGCGCTGGCCGAGATCAGTTCGAAGGTCGATCAGGTGCGCGGTGATCTCCCGCCCGAGGCCGAGGTGCCGACGATCAACATCGAAACGGCGGACTCGGCCCGCGCCTCCGCTTACCTGAGTTTCACCTCGGACATCCTACAGCAGAACGAGATCACCGACTATCTCACCCGCGTGGTGCAGCCGCGGCTGACCGCCATTCCCGGCGTGCAGCGGGCCGATTTGCTGGGGAGCCGCACCTTTGCCATGCGCATCTGGCTGAAGCCGGATCGGATGGCCGCGCTGAACGTCAGCCCGGCCCAGGTCCGGCAGGCGCTCGGGAATAACAACTACCTCGCCGCCGTCGGGCGCAGCAAAGGCGCGCTGGTGCAGGTGAATCTGACCGCCAACACCGACCTGCACAACGCCGAGGAATTCCGCCAGCTCGTGGTGCGGCGCGATGGCACGAATCTGGTGCGGCTGGAGGATATCGCCGATGTGGTGCTGGGCGCGGAAGACTACGATAGCGAGGTCCGCTTTTCACAGCAGAAAGCCGTCTTCATCGGCGTGTGGGTGCTGCCCAACGCCAACTCGATCGATGTGATCAAGCAGGTCAATCAGGAGATGGAATCGATCAAGAAGGAGGTTCCCACCGGCATGAGCGCCACGGTCGCTTACGACGCCACCAGATACATTAACGACGCCATCCACGAAGTGGTGCGCACGCTCGGGGAGACCTTGATCATCGTCGTCCTCGTTATTTTCCTGTTTCTCGGCTCGTTCCGCTCGGTGCTGGTGCCGCTGGTGGCCATTCCGGTGTCACTCATCGGCGCGGTCTTTCTCATGCAGGTCTTCGGTTTCACGCTGAACCTGCTCACGCTGCTCGCCGTGGTGCTCTCGGTCGGTCTGGTGGTCGATGACGCCATCGTGGTAGTGGAAAATGTGGAGCGGCATTTGCGCGAAGGGCTTTCATCCCTCCAGGCGGCCATGCTCGGCGCGCGGGAACTCGTCGGCCCGATCATCGCCATGACTATTACCCTGGCGGCGGTTTATGCGCCGATCGGTTTCCAGGGCGGGCTCACCGGATCGCTCTTCCGCGAGTTCGCCTTCACGCTGGCGGGGGCGGTGCTTATTTCCGGGATTGTGGCGCTCACGCTTTCGCCCGTGATGTCGGCGAAACTGCTGAGAGCGGGCGACGAGGAACACGGCTTGAGCGGAGTGATCAGTCGCACCTTCGAGCGGGTGAAACACGGCTACGGGCGGATGCTCGATCGCACGCTGGCCATGCGACCGGCGGTTTACGCGGTCTGGATCGGCCTCTCGCTCCTCATCGTTCCCATGTTCATCCTGTCGCCCAAGGAACTCGCGCCGGCGGAGGATCAGGGCATTATTTTCGGCATCGTGGATGCGGCGGCGAATGCGACCATGGAGGAGACGCAGCGCTACGCGGAAGAGGCGGCGACAATCTTCCACAGTTTTCCGCAGACCGCCCGCAGCTTCCAGCTCACCAATCCTTCCGGGGGTTTCGGCGGCATGGGGTTGCAGCCCTGGGGCGAGCGCACGGTGACGGCTTTCACCCTCCTGCCGCGGGTGCAGGCGAAACTGAGCGCCATTCCCGGCATTCAGATGTTTCCGGTGCTGCCGCCCGCGCTGCCCGGTGGCGGTAATTTCCCGGTGGAGTTCGTCCTCGTCTCCACGGCCGAGCCGGAGCGGATTCTGGAGTTTGCGCGGCAGTTGAAAGCCAAGGCCATGGAGAGCGGGATGTTCGCTTTCCCGCCGATCATCGACACCAAGATCGATCAGCCGCAGAGCGAGCTGGTGCTCGATCGCGATAAGATCGCCGCGCTCGGCCTGAACTTGCGGGAAGTCGGCTCCGATATTTCGGCCATGATCGGCGGCAACTACGTCAACCGGATGAACATCTCGGGCCGTTCCTACAAGGTGATCCCGCAGATCGAACGCGCCGAGCGGCTCAACCCCGATCAGCTCAAGGATATTTATGTGAGCGGTCCCGACGGCGGGCTGATCAAGCTGAGCACGGTGTCCCAGATCGCCCGCTCTGTCGTGCCCCGCTCGCTCAACCGCCTCCAGCAGCTCAACGCGGTGAAACTGAGCGGCGTCGCCATTCGCCCGCTCGATCAGGCGCTCACCTTTTTGGAGGACGAAGCGGCCAAGATCCTGCCGCCTGGTTACTCGATCGACTACACCGGCGAGTCGCGTCAGCTCCGCCAGGAGGGAAACAAATTCCTGCCCGCCTTCGCGCTGGCGGTGGTGCTGATTTTTCTGGTGCTGGCCGCTCAGTTCAATTCGTTCCGCGATCCGTTCGTCATCTTGCTCGGCTCGGTCCCGCTGGCCATCTTTGGCGCGCTCATTTTCACCTTCCTGAAAATGCCGGCGCCGAATATGCCGTTCTGGACCAACGGCTGGACCACGACGCTGAACATTTACTCGCAGGTCGGCCTCGTCACGCTGGTCGGTCTGGTCTCGAAAAACGGCATCCTGATCGTGGAATTCGCCAATGATCTGCAACGCCGGGGCCTGCCCAAGGTCGCGGCCGTGGCGGAGGCGTCGCGCACTCGTTTGCGGCCCATTCTCATGACGAGTGTCGCCACCGTCTGCGGTCACTTCCCGCTCACCCTGGTCACCGGCGCTGGCGCGCAAGCGCGCAACTCGATCGGTCTCGTGCTGGTCTCCGGCATGGCCATCGGCACCATCTTCACCCTGTTCATTGTGCCCAGCCTCTACGTGCTGATTGCGCGGACCCACCCGGAAGAAACGGCCCCCGAGGAACTTGAGAGCGAGGTGCCGGAAGCATCCGAGCCCGAGCTGGTCGAGGTGTAAACTGGGGCGGCGGCGGGAGTGGTAGATCAGATTTGACGTCCTAAACCCCGGTAAGGTTTGAGAGCTGGGGGGCTATTTCGCTCGCCTCCGCGGGGCCGCTCCTCGCGAGGGGGGCTGGCTGAACGAAGGCGAACTAGCCCGACTTCGCGGATTCGAGCGGAAGCGATTCGTAAGTCGTTGGTTTTCAACGTGGGGATTCAAAAGGTCTGCACTACATCGGGCTATTCGATGACCTTCCCGGTTTTGACGATTCGGGGTTTCGGCTGGACGGGAAGTTCGATTTTCAACCTCTTGAGCAACCTCTTGAGTTCCTTCTCTGGCTGGGTGTATCGCGACATGATCACGGTGCGTCCGTCGGTGGTCGGCAGATGCACATCGACCATCGCCACGGCGGCGAACTTCTCGAGCACCGATTAGCGCCATTCCGGACTGACCCCCTTGCCGACGCCGGTCTGAAAGTTTCCACCAAATGGAATGTCGGCCACCCTCACGCAAGAGCTCGCATCCGTGCTGCTTCAGATGGCGAAGCAAGGCTTCACGTTCCCGCGCAATACCGGCTCTGCCAGAGCGTAATAGAACGCACCCGCAAATTTTTGACGAGGCAGTCTGGCCAAGCCGAGACCATCGATCCGGCTCTGGCAGTCTGTCTGGAAAGATCGACCGACCCCTATTTCCAACCTATTCCTCATCGAGATCGAAGAGCACCGTCATTTCTTCCCGGGCTTCTTCTTCGGCTTGCCGAGCGCTGCCCGCAGCTCGCCGGAATTTTTCTTCCAGTGCTCCACGAGCGTTGCCAGCCGGTCGAGGGTTTCCGGCGAAAGGTGGTGCTCAATCCCCTCGATGTCGCGCGCGACGACCTTCTTCGGAAGATCCAGCAGGGTGAGGAATTGATTGAGAATGACGTGGCGGCTCTGAATCCGGCGCGCGACCGCCGTGCCTTCCTCCGTGAGGCTCAGTCCGCGGTATTTCTCGTAGTTCACATAGCCGGCGCGGCTCAATCGCTGGACCATGATGGAAACCGTGGGACGCGAGAGCTTCAGGGCATCCGCAATATCCGAGACGCGTGCATACCCTTTCGACTCGATCAGCTCGTGGATCCGTTCGAGGTAATCCTCGGCGTTTGTGGTGATGCCGTTGCGCGATTTCCCCATGCCGGCATCGTGGCGGCGGACAGCCTGATCGTCAAAGGCAGAGTCTCACCGGGGAAGCCGTCCCCGTGGACAAGCAACCTTCTGGTCCTGCTGGCGATGGGGGCGGCGGTTCCGCCGCCGGCCGGGGTGCTGGGGCACGAGGGGAGCACCCTTCTCGTGGTGTTCAACAGCCTGCGGCTTCTTCGGCCATAGAGCGGTTGCCGGAACCCGGCGCACACGGACCGCCGCTGAATGGATTAGTTTTATCAACTCTTGTTAGAACAATAAAACTTTTTCGTTGACTCGCCTGGGCATGGAGCGTTGATTGGGCGCCGATGAAATGTCTTAGTTACCTATTGATTGCCATGATGCCGGCTGGCGCTGCCCATGCCGGGGAAATGACTGTCCTGGAGCCCGGCGATCCGCCGGCCGGCAAGCGGCAGTATCACCTGTTCAACCCTGTTCCGCGTGACCTCACGCGGCCGCTCTCGGCGGACCGGCCGGATGCGACGGAGAGTCCATATACGGTGGATGCCGGGCATTTTCAGGTGGAAACGAGTTTCGCGGCCTATAGCCACGACGACGCGGACGGGGTGGAGACGAGCACCTGGACGTTCGGGGCGTTCAACCTCAAGGCCGGGCTTCTCAACAACGTGGACATTCAGTTCGTGTTCGACTCCTACACCAGGGAACGCACCTTCGAGGGCGGTGAACGGGAAGTCGTGGATGGATTCTCCGATCTGCAGGTCCGGTTGAAGATGAATCTCTGGGGCAATGACGGCGGGCGGACGGCGCTGGCGCTGTTTCCCTTCGTGAAAGTGCCGGTGGGCGGCGAACTCAGCAACGACAAGGTCGAGGGCGGCGTCATTGTGCCGTTTGCGATGGAACTCACGGACCGGATCGGTCTCGGGCTGCAGGTCGAGGCGGATTTCGTCCATGACGAGGAGGCGGATGGGTATGAAGTGGAGTTCCTGCACACCGCGGTGCTCGGGTTTTCCATCACGGAGCGGCTGGGCGCTTACGTGGAGTATCTCGGCGTGGCCGGCTCCGGCGGGGCGACGGACTACCAGGCGAGCGCGAGCGGCGGCCTGACGTTCGCCGTGAACGACGACACGGTCTTTGACGCGGGCGCGGTCGTGGGCCTCAACGACGCGGCGGAAGATCTGTCGGTCTTCACGGGCATGACGATCCGGTTCTGACTCATTCGATGACCAATATGAAAAAACATCTGATTTTCCCGCTGGCAGCAGTTGCCGCCATCGCGGCGGTGGGCTGCTCCAAAGAAGAGGCTAAATCCGGCGGGCCTTACACCGCCGCGGCGACGGTGGGGATGATCGCCGACATCGTGCGCAATGTGGCGGGCGAAAAGGCGAAGGTCGAAGGCATCATCGGCGAAGGCGTCGATCCGCACCTTTACAAGCCCACGCGCACGGACGTGGTGACGCTGAACGCCGCGGACATCGTCTTTTACAATGGACTCATGCTCGAGGGGAAGATGAGCGACGTGCTCATCCGCGTCGCCCGCACGGGAAAACCCGTGTTCGCGGTGACGGAGGAGATTCTCGACCAGGGCGATTATGTGATGACGGACGTGCAGGAGCATTATGATCCGCACGTTTGGATGGATGTCGCGGGCTGGCAGCGCGCGGTGAGGGTCGTGGAGGAGGCGCTCAGCGAGTTCGATCCGGAAAACGCGGGGTATTACCAGGAGAATGCGAAGAATTACCTGGCAGAACTCGAGAAGCTGGATGCGTACGCGCGGGAAGTCATGGGCTCGATCCCTGAGAAACAGCGGGTGCTGGTGACGGCGCACGATGCGTTCAACTACATGGGACGCGCGTATGGCCTGCAGGTCCGGGGGATCCAGGGAATCAGCACCGAGTCGGAGGCGGGTGTCCGTGATATCGAGGATCTGGTGACTTTTCTCGTCGAGAACGAGATCCCATCTGTGTTCGTGGAGACCTCGGTGGCGGACAAGAACGTTCGCGCGCTCGTGGAGGGCGCGCAGGCGCGAGGGCACGACGTCGTAATCGGCGGCTCGCTTTTCTCCGATGCCATGGGGCAGACTGGCACCTACGAGGGCACCTACATCGGAATGATCGATCATAACGTCACCACCATTGCGCGCGCGCTGGGAGGCGAGGCGCCGGAGAAAGGTCTCAACGGGCAGCTCTCCATGTAGTCATGCCGGACGTTTTCAAATTCGACCGGAGCACGCGGCAGGGCGCGGCGGAGAAGCATCCCGAGCATTCCGCGGCGTCGCCGCTGTCGATCCACGACCTGACGGTTGCGTATCATCGCAAGCCGGTGATCTGGGACATCGACCTCGAGATTCCCGAGGGAAAACTCGTGGGCGTGGTGGGGCCGAACGGCGCGGGCAAGAGCACGCTCATCAAGGCGTGTCTCGAGCTGGTGCCGCGCAGCTCCGGCGCGATCCGCATTTATGGCGAGCCCTACCGGAAGCAGCGCGGGATCGTCGGATACGTGCCGCAGCGGGAGAGCGTGGACTGGGATTTCCCGGTGAACGCGCTGGACGTGGTGGCCATGGGCACCTACGCGAGCCTCGGCTGGTTTCGGCCGGTGAGCCATCGGTGCAAGGCCCGGGCGATGCACGCGCTGGATCGCGTGGGGCTGGCGGACTACGCGCACCGGCAGATCAGCCATCTCTCCGGCGGACAGCAGCAGCGGACCTTTCTTGCGCGGGCGCTGGCGCAGGATGCGAAGCTGTATTTCATGGATGAACCCTTTGCGGCGGTGGATGCCGCGACGGAGCGGGCCATCGTGGAATTGTTGCACGAACTGAAATCGCAGGGGCGCACCTGCATCGTGGTGCATCACGATCTTGCGACGGTGCCGGAGTATTTCGACCATGTGGTGCTGCTGAACATGCGCGTGGTGGAGACGGGGCCGACGGAGGCGGTTTTCACCCAGGAGAATCTTCGGAAAACGTATGGCGGAAAACTCACGCTGATGACGAAGGCGGCGGAGGCGATCCAGCAGGCGGGTTATGAGAAGTGAGCGGCTGCGGGGCGCGTTTCTGGCGGCGCTTGCGTGCCTTTTTCTCGCGGCGGGCGCCCATGCGGCGGAGGCCGGTGAATCGATCACGGATACGTCGGTGGATTGGCCGGGATGGAGCGGGGTCTGGCACGTGGCCAGCCTTCGGGACTACAATACGCGGCTGGTCGTGGTGAGCACCACGTTGCTCGGAGCGTCCTGCGGGATGATCGGGAGTTTTCTCCTCCTGCGAAAACGCTCGTTGATGGGAGACGCGCTTTCCCATGCAACGCTGCCGGGTATCGCGCTGGCATTTCTTTTCCTCGTGGCGGCAGGCGGCAGCGGCAAATCCCTTCCGTGGCTTCTCGCCGGGGCGGCGTTCACGGGTGTGCTGGGATTTGGCGCGGTGCTGCTGGTGCGCAATCTGACCCGGATCAAGGATGACGCGGCGATGGGAATCGTGCTGAGTGTCTTCTTCGGCGCCGGGGTGGCGCTGCTCGGGATGGTGCAGACGATGCCCGAAGGGAGCGCGGCGGGACTGGAGTCGTTCATCTATGGAAAGACGGCGTCCATGGTGCTTTCGGATTTTTACCTGCTCGTCGGAGTCACCGGGGTTGCGACCGTTTTCTCGGTGATGCTCTTCAAGGAATTCCGGCTGCTGTGTTTCGACGAGGCGTATGCCGCGGCGCAGGGGTGGCCGGTGCATACGCTCGATGCCCTGATGCTGGCGTTCGTGACGGCGGTGACGGTGGCGGGCCTCCAGGCGGTGGGGCTCATTCTGATCATCGCCTTTCTCATCACGCCCGCGGCGGCGGCACGGTTCTGGACGGAACGGGCGGCCACGATGCTGGTGCTGGCCGCCCTGATCGGTGCGCTCAGCGGCTGGCTGGGATCCTCGGTGAGCGCTCTGTTTCCGCGGCTCCCGGCGGGGGCGATCATCGTGCTGGTGGCCGCGGCACTTTTCATCCTGAGCCTGTTGCTGGGGACGGCGCGCGGAGTGATCCGGCGCACGGTGCGGCAGGGCGCACTCCGCCGGAAGATAGCCCGGCAGCATCTCCTGCGCGCAATCTACGAGATTCTCGAGCCGGCACAATCCGGCGCGCCGGAGATACACAATGGTTTCGTCGATCTGGACGATGTGCTCCGCAAGCGCGCCTGGTCCGCGGGCGAACTCGCCCGGCAGGTTGCGCGTGCGGAACGCGATGACCTGGTCGCGGAGCGCGACGGAAACCGGGTGCGGCTCAGCGACGCGGGATTCGCGGAGGCGGCGCGGGCGACGCGCAATCACCGGCTGTGGGAAATGTATCTCATCAATTATGCCGACATCGCCCCGACCCACGTGGACCGCGACGCCGATGCGGTGGAGCATGTGCTGGGGGAGGACCTGGTGAACGAATTGGAACTGGCGCTCGAGCAGCGGGAGCGGGAGCGCGCCATGCCGAGGAGTCCGCATCGTCTGGCCGGGGGCTGATGGACAATGCGCGATAAGATATGGACGAACTGACCTGGTATCCGATCGACACCTGGATCGTCGTGATCGGCGCATTGAGCGCGGTGGCGTGTGCGTTGCTGGGCAGTTTTCTCGTGCTGAGGCAGATGAGCATGATGGGGGACGCGATCAGCCATGCGGTGCTGCCCGGGCTTGCGATCGCATTCCTGGTCACGGGCAGCCGGACGAGCATTGCGATGTTCGTGGGGGCGGCCATCGTGGGGGTATTGACGGCGGTCTTCACGCAATGGATCAGCCAGGTTGGCAACGTGGACCGCGGTGCATCGATGGGGATCGTTTTCACGACGCTGTTCGCCTTCGGCCTCGTGTTGATCGTGCGCGCGGCGGACCATGTGGATCTGGATCCGGGCTGCGTGCTCTATGGCGCGATCGAGCTCACTCCGCTGGACATCGCGTGGACTCTGAACACCGGCGGCCTGACGCTCGGTGTGCCTCGCGCGGCGATCGTTCTCGCCGGGGTGCTGCTGATCAACGCGGCATTCGTCGCTCTGCTGTTCAAGGAGCTTCGGATCAGCTCGTTCGATCCCGCGCTCGCGACGACGCTGGGATTCAACTCGACGCTGATGCATTATCTGCTGATGACGCTGGTGGCGGTCACGACGGTGGCGTCGTTCGAAGCGGTGGGGAGCATCATCGTGATCGCGATGCTGATCGTGCCCGCGGCCACGGCGCATCTGCTCACGGACCGGCTGTCGGTGATGGTGATGCTGAGTGCGCTGCTCGCGGTGGTGGCGGCGGCGGGCGGGCATGTCGCGGCGCTGCTGGTGCCGCGGTGGATCGGGTTCGAGTCCACGAGCACGTCGGGGATGATGGCGGTGGTTTCGGGGATGCTGTTTCTCGCGGCGGGGGTATTCGCGCCGCGGTATGGGGTGCTGGCGCGTGTGCGAAAAGAATGAGCGGCCGCCGGATCAGATCGCCCGTCGGAGGAGGGCGGCGGCTACCTAGTCTTCAGGCTGAGGACGCTGACGAGGGCCGGTCCGGTGGAAAGTTTGCGGCCGGGGATGGCCCCGTGTTTGAGGGCGAGCGCGGCGAGAATCACCTGCAGGTTAGCCCGACTTTCTCAACTCGGGGGGTGTGAGGGGCGGGAAAGGGCATAAATTCGGGACCTTGGTCAAAAGGTCTTCACTACACACGCTTGGCCGTCACGACGCGATGGGGCCACGGGAAGTGATTCGCGGAGGGGCTTGGTCGGGAAGTTGGAGACGGAGTTTTTCGAGCAGGATCTTCTGGTCGGCTTCGGGCTGGGTGTAGCGGCTGAGGATGAGGGTGCGGCCGTCGGTGGTCGGGAAGTGGACATCGAGCATCTGCATGGCGGCGAACCTGTCGAGGACGGCGCGCGGGGTCAGCCCGGGAGCATGAGCCCGAAGGCGGGCGCGCAGGGTGACGTGGAGGCAGAGCCGTAGGGCCGGGAGGCCCGGAGACCGACTGCCGAAGGCAGCCCGCAGGGTGCCGAAGCCGGGAGGCGCAGGCATCAACGCCAGGAACGAGATGAGCCGAGCGGCGGCGGAAGCCGCAAATAGAGGTAGGGATGGCGCATTGGGTTGCGCCACCCCTCCCTCTATTCGTTCCACTCGCTTCGCTGCCCGGATCGATCAGCCGGTAGGCGCACAGCGCCTGCAGGATCAGATCCCACCGGGTGCCCTTGCGACTGGGCGGCAGCCGCTCGGCCCAGAAGCGGTCGAGACCGAGTCGCTCGTAAAGATCGCAGGCCAGCCAGCACGCGCCCCACTGCCGCGGCCGGTGCAACTCGAGGCCGTCGAGGCGGATGCGCACGATGCTTTCCTCGGGCGTGGGCGCGATCCGCTCCTGCGGAAAGAGCGCCACGGTGCGCGGATGCGGCCTGCCATCCTCGAAGACTTCGATCGTCTTGCGCCACGCCTCGCGCTGGCTGTCATTGATTTCGCCGAGATAGAGCACATGGCGCTGGACGACCTTTCCGCCGCCCACGCGCTTGTTCTCGACGATGCTCCAGTAGCGGTGCTCCTTGCCATCCTTGAGGCGTTTGCTCGCTCGCAGAAACATGATGGCTTCCGATTATCGACATATCCACGAGCTTGGGAACAGGGTAGGTTTGCACTACAGCCACTTTTCGCGCTTTTCACCCATCGGCCCGCT
>JBGTNO010000260.1:0-3191 GCA_041743065.1 Chthoniobacterales bacterium | reverse complement strand
GTCACCGCCGCCCGCCACGTGCAGCAACAGCGGTTCCGCGCCGCCGCCCGCCCCGTCTCCAACGCGCGCATGACCACCCGCCAGCTCAAGCAGCACTGCAAACTCGGCGAAGACTCCCAGGCCCTGCTCAAAATGGCCCTGACCGAGCTCGGCCTCAGCGCCCGCGCCTACGACCGCATCCTGAAAGTCGCCCGCACCATCGCCGACCTCGATCGGGCAGGGGACATCGCCCCCGCCCACCTCAGCGAAGCCATCCAGTACCGCACCCTCGACCGCACCCTCTGGATGTGACCCGAATGGCGCTAAGTTAAGAGGCGGGGAAAAGCGGGGCGGGGCGCTAAAGGCGTGCATCGCGGTTCGGCGCGGTGGCATGGTGGGTCGCGTTACTTTTCACGACCATGTCCGATATGCCGACCATCATTTACACGAAGACCGACGAAGCGCCCGCGCTGGCGACTTATTCTCTGCTGCCCATTATCCAGGCGTTTACGAAGCAGGCGGGGATCTCGGTGGTGACGCGCGATATCTCGCTGGCGGGGCGGATCATCTCGCAATTTCCGGAGGCGCTCCCGGAGGAGCGGCGGATCGGCGATGCGCTGGCGGAGCTGGGCGAATGGGCGAAGACGCGGGAGGCGAATATCATTAAGCTGCCGAACATCAGCGCCTCGGTGCCGCAGCTGGTGGCGGCGGTGAAGGAGCTGCAGGGGAAGGGTTACCGGCTGCCGGATTATCCGGCCGACCCGCGGACGGCGGAGGAGCGGGAGACTCGGGCGCGCTATGACCGGGTGAAGGGGAGCGCGGTGAATCCGGTGCTGCGCGAGGGGAACTCGGACCGGCGGGCGCCGAAGGCGGTGAAGGAGTACGCGCGGAAGCATCCGCACTCGATGGGCGCGTGGAGCGGGGACTCGCGGACGCGGGTGGGGACGATGGGCGGGCAGGGGGATTTTTTCGCCAATGAAAAGTCGGTGACGGTGCCGGAGGCGACGACGGTAAGCATCGAATTCGTGGGCGAGGAGGGGGCGACGACGGTGCTGAAGGAGAAGACGGCGCTGCAGGCGGGGGAGATTTTCGACGGGACGTTCCTGAGCCGGAAGGCGCTCCTGGCGTTTCTGGCGGAGCAGATCGGGGAGGCGAAGGCGGCGGGGGTGCTCTTCTCGCTGCACTTGAAGGCGACGATGATGAAGGTGTCGGACCCGATCATTTTCGCGCATGCGGTGGAGGTGTATTTCGCGGATCTGCTGGCGAAACACGCGGCGGTGCTGCGGCCGCTGGAGGTGGATTTCAAGAATGGCTTCGGCGATCTGGTGGCGAAGATCGCGACTTTGCCGGAGGCGGAGAAGGCGGCGATCGAGGCGGATATCGAGGCGGCCTACGCGGCGGGGCCGGACCTGGCGATGGTGAACTCGGACAAGGGGATCACCAATCTGCATGTGCCGAGCGACGTGATCGTGGATGCGTCGATGCCGGCGATGATCCGCACTTCGGGGCAGATGTGGAATGCGGAGGGGAACCCGCAGGATACGCTGGCGGTGATCCCGGACAGCTCTTACGCGGGCGTTTACCAGACCGTGATCGAGTTCTGCCGGAACCAGGGCGCGCTCGATCCGAAGACGATGGGCTCGGTGCCGAATGTGGGGCTGATGGCGCAGAAGGCGGAGGAATACGGTTCGCACGACAAGACGTTTGAGGTGCCGGCCGCGGGGACGGTGCGGGTGGTGGACGCTGCGGGGAAGGCGCTGATGGAGCACGAGGTGGAAGCGGGGGACATCTGGCGCGCCTGTCAGACGAAGGACGCGCCGGTGGAGGACTGGGTGAAGCTGGCGGTGAACCGCGCCCGCGCGACGGGGGTGCCGGCGGTGTTCTGGCTGGATGAGGAGCGCGCGCACGATGCCCGGATCATCGAGAAGGTGGGCCGGTATCTGGGCGATCACGATCTCGAGGGGCTGGATATTAAAATCCTGCCGCCGGCGGAGGCGTGTCAGTTCAGCCTGGAGCGGATCGTGAGGGGGAAGGACACCATTAGCGTGACGGGGAACGTGCTGCGCGATTATCTGACGGATCTTTTCCCGATCCTGGAGCTCGGGACCAGCGCGAAGATGCTCTCGATCGTCCCGCTCATGCAGGGCGGCGGACTTTTCGAAACGGGCGCGGGCGGCAGCGCGCCGAAGCATGTGCAGCAGTTCACCAGCGAGAATTACCTGCGGTGGGACAGCTTGGGGGAGTTCCTCGCGCTGGCCGTCTCGCTGGAGC
This sequence comes from Chthoniobacterales bacterium, assembly GCA_041743065.1. Lineage (GTDB taxonomy): Bacteria > Verrucomicrobiota > Verrucomicrobiia > Chthoniobacterales > Chthoniobacteraceae > JBBSOD01. Next base: position 941 of record JBGTNO010000260.1, on the reverse strand, counting down.
ATCTCAGTGGCGCTTTCGACCAGCCGAAGGCGAGGGTGCTGGCCGGCACGCTGGAGGAGGCGACGGGGCGTTTCCTGAATGAGAACCGTTCGCCCGGTCGGAAACTCGGCACCCTCGACAACCGGGGCAGTCATTTCTATCTCGCGCTGTATTGGGCCGAGGCTCTGGCCGCGCAGGCCGGGGACGCGGCCCTGAAGGCCATCTTCGCTCCGATCGCCGAGAAGCTGGCCGCCAGCGAAGCCACGATCACTCAGGAGCTGATCGCGGTGCAGGGCAAACCGGTCGATATCGGCGGTTATTACCAGCCCGACGATGCGAAAGCCTCCGCCGCGCTGCGCCCGAGCGCGACGCTGAACGCCATCGTGGCAGCTCTATAGGCGAAGGGCATTTTGAGTCTGGTGGGATGGGCGTTGACATGGCAGCGGCACCGCGTAGAGTCACCCCTCTTTTCACCCAGACAGCGCACCACCTTTTTCTATGAAACGCACCTATCAGCCCTCCAAGCGCACCCGGAAGCGTCAGTTCGGATTCCGGACTCGCATGAAGACGAAATCCGGCCGGGCGATCATCGCGCGCCGCCGCCAGCGAGGACGTAAACGGCTGGTGCCGAAGGGCGTCGAAGTCCACTATGCGCGGCACACCCAGGCGTAAATCTTTTTGCCGCTCCGCTTTTCGAAGTCAGCCCGGCTGACCCGGTCATCGGAGTTTCAGCGGGTGCGGCGGGAGGGTTCTCCCTTTTTCGGCCGCTTTTTCATCATGAATGTGCTGGCGACTGTGCCGGAATTGCCTTCGGTCCGCATCGGGCTGGTGACCTCGCGCCGGGTGGGAAACGCCGTCTGCCGCAACCGGGTCCGCCGTCGCCTGCGCGAGATCGTGCGGGCGGATCTGCCGCGACTGCCACGCGGGACGTGGCTGGTGCTGGTGGCGAAACGCCCGGCGGT
>JBGTNO010000259.1:0-13977 GCA_041743065.1 Chthoniobacterales bacterium | reverse complement strand
AAGACGGTCCGCACGGCGGAGGGAAGCTCCCGCAGATATTCGTAGCGGTCGCCTTTTACCATCATCCGCTCCCAGACCGCATGGGCATAGGGCGGCAGAATGCCGATCACCTCGATGCCGCGCGTCCCGCACCGGGCGAGCAGCCGGTCGAGCGTCGCCAGCGCGCGGGGCGAGACCTTGAAGCCATGCTCGAACCGGCGCCGGCCTTTGCGAATCCGGTCAAAACTGTTCAGAAGATGATAGTCTTCGAGCCCGGGATCCTCCGGCCAGGCGATCTGCCGCCCGTTGCGGAAACTGCCGTCCTCCCGCTTGCCCGTCAGCGTTGTGCGGGCATGAAGACCGATCAGCGAGAGACCGTGCTGTCGGTCGCGCACGACGTTTTCCCAGCGAATCTTCCCGTGCGCCACCTCGCGGAAAAGCGCCCGCCAGTTCCGCTCCAGCGCCTCCAGATTTTTGGCCCAGCGGCGCAGCTGATTCTCGGGCGGAACAAATGGGGCGAGCAAGCGCTGCTCCTGCTTGTCCGCCCAGGCATCGTTAAAAAAATACTGGTCCAGAACAAGGAGGAGCACCGCCGGCGACCAGTCCGCCGGCGCGGCATCCAGAAACGCAGTCATATCATCCAGCGTGGCGATGCTCTTCCCGGCATTGAAAAAGACGCGGGGCTCCCGGAAAAACTCCCGGCGGAACTGGAGGGCGCGGGAAGTGCCGAGCGCGATCACGTCCCACGGCTCGGAAAAAGGCGTCGCCGGGAGAAGATTGCCGCGACCATAGAGAATGCCGATGAGGAGTGTCTCCCCGGCCTGCTGGCGGCCCGCCAGGGATTCCCGCGAGGTGAAATCACCGGTGCGGCCCAGAATAAAGGCCGGAACTCCCACCGAGAGCACCACCGGGAACAGCGCCAGGGCGATCCAGGCCCGGGCCCGGAGCGTCAGGCGGGAAGTTCTTTTTGAGGAAAAGCCGGACATGTTAGAACTGGAAATAAATGAACTCGGAAATCTCAGGTGCCGCCCAGAAGGCCGCCGCAGCCAGCAGACCGGTTCCGACCGCCCAGCCCCAGCTCGGCCGGAACCGGATCCAGGCTCGCCTCTGCCGTGCCGACTGGATGTCCCGCGGCTCGCCAGGCAGGACGATCCGAGCGATCTCGATCGTATTTGGCGCGGCCCACACCAGAACCAGAGAGGCCAGCATGAGCGCGAGCACGAGCGGCCCGACATCGGTCGCCCGCTCCAGCGCTGCTATGAAGGAGGGTTTGCGAGCCCAGCCCGATCCGTTCATCCCGCCCATCCCGCGCAGCACCGCGCCCGCCTGGGCAAAGTCCGGAGCCCGGAAGAAAATCCAGAGCGCCGTGAGGCTGGCGAAAGTCACGGCTCCCGCCACCCCCCGGCGTATCCAGCCGGGAATGAATCCAAGTGGAGGCCGGACGTGGTGCCACCCGTGATTGAGAGCGAGGAAAAGTCCGTGGAGCCCGCCCCAGAGCACGAAAGTCCACGCCGCTCCATGCCACAGCCCTCCGATGAGCATGGTCAGGAGCAGATTGACGTAACGGCGCGCCGGACCGCGGCGATTCCCTCCGAGCGGGATGTATAGGTAGTCGCGCAAAAAGCGCGACAGCGTGATGTGCCAGCGTCGCCAGAAGTCGATGTAGCCGGTCGCCTTATAGGGCGAGAAAAAATTGACCGGCAGCCGGATACCGAAGAGCAGGCCCAATCCGATGGCCATATCGGAATACCCCGAAAAGTCGAAGTAGATCTGCAGCGAATAGGCGAAGGCGCCGGTCCAGCTCTGCCAGAATTCCAGCGTTTTTCCGCGCGCCGCCTCCTCGAAAAGCTGGCCGACTACCGGCGAGAGGTTGTCCGCCAGCGCCAGCTTTTTGAACAGCCCCGCCGCCAGGAAAAAGAGCCCGGCGGCTATCATCGAAAAAGCCGGCCGGGCGAACGAGCGGTGCCGGAACTGCGGCATCATCTCCCGGTGATGAACGATCGGCCCGGCGATCAGCTGCGGGAAAAAGGTCACGAAAAGAGTGTAGCGAATGAAGGAAGCGTCGGGGATGGGCCGCTGGTAGTTGTCCACCAGATAGGCGATCTGCTGAAACGTGAAAAACGAGATGCCGATCGGCAGGACCACACTCGCCGCGGCAGGCGTCGCCCCGAAGATCGCGTGGGCGTTATCAAGAAAGAAGTTCCAGTATTTGAAGTATCCGAGCGTCAGGAGATTAGCGCCGATACCGAGCCCGGTCAGAGCTCTGGCGCGCCTTTTTCTGGCTTTGCGGGTGGACTTGCGGATCAACGAGCCGAGACAGAAATTGCCGAGGATTGAGCCGAGAATGACCGCGAGATAAGGCGGATTCCACCATCCGTAGAAAGTGAGTGAGGCCACGGTCAGCGCCGCCATGGCCGCGCCCGCGCCGCCGAGCCGGAGAGCCAGGCGATGCGCCAGGATCGTGAGGGGCAGGAAGACAAACAGGAAGATGAAGGAGTGGAAGAGCACGATGAGACGTGAGAAATGAGGCGATTTTTCAACTTAGGACCGACTCTTTTCGTTCTTCTCCCGCTTGTGACCAAACCAGAACTTTGATTTTCCCGTGAGATCTCTCGCCAACCGCTCCTCATGCTCACCGAACAATTCCCAACTGCTGCCCGATTCCCTTTCGCCGTAACCGAGCACCGTGGCGTAAGGTTCGCAAATTTCCCGAGCCGCTTGAAGTTCCGTCTCATCTAGGAACGGTAGGGACGCAGGCCGAGGCCGGCCGATCTCGTTTTGTCTGACTAGCGACGATCCGTGACTGCTGTTTGCTTTCCCCTGTTTGTTATAAATGCTCCTAGGGGCCTGACGATAGAAGTATCGGCCGCTCGTTTCGGTAATGGAATCGGACAAATCTTCCAGCAGAAATGAAGCAAGCGCGGAAAAGGTCTGACGAGGCCGGGTGACCAGATTTTCGTAGGTGATGCTGGCGTAGCGGTCGCGCGGCAGATGCTGCAGGTTCCAGAGATGAGCCTCGACCGAAGCGCGCCACAGATGCGCTCCCCGGCGCGCATCCAGCAGCGGCTCCGCCGACCGCATCTCCACGGGAATTTTGGCTTTGCGCGAACCGACCACTTCGCGGTAATCCCGCAGGATGTAGAGAATCCGCGCCTCGGGAAACAACCGCAGGATATCCCGCGCGAAGAATTCGTTGCCGGGCGTTTTCTCGATCCACCGGGGCTTTCCCTGCTGTTCCGCCATTTCCTGGCAGACTGCGGAAAAGATATCGGCTGGCTCGCTGGCTGTGGCAGCTTTTGCCCGCACTGCGGGCCTCTCACAAAACGAAGCGTAACCTCCGTGGCCCAGCGCCGAAATCGCGGCCAGGCAGTCGGGCAGAAGGGGACTGGCTGCCCCGCGCTTCCTCGCGCCGTAGAAGTTGGCCATGAAATAGCTCTCATGCGGCGGTCCAGCCAAAGTGCTCGCGGAGTTCAAGACTGAAGTCAGCAGGGTGGTGCCGGAGCGCATGGATCCTGCGACGAAAATGCCTGAGAGCATGAGAGCGCGCATTGAAAACCCGAACGATCACCGCGGCAAGTCTCATCACGGCGCGAGAAGCCCTTTCCGACAGGCTTCTATCGCCTTAACCGTCGGAGATCATATTTCTCCAGCTCCTGGTGGAGAGGGACGGGAGTTCCCCTTCGCCGGGCGATCTCCCGCTGCAGGTGCCGCCGCGTCAGCTGCTGCTGCCATTTTGTGATCCGGCTCAAGATCCCGAAGCCGGTGTATTTCCGGCGCAGAGCGCGGTTAAGTTTATCCTTTTTGGAAGCTAAATAGAGATGAGTGGACTGCAGCAGGATGCCGCGGTGGAGAGGCCAGAGCCTCACTCGGTTTCGCCGCAGCCAGAGCATCGCCTTTGGATGCCAGAGTTGAAAACGAATGCCCGAGCGTTTGATGTAATGCACGGGGCATTCCGCCAGGCGCGCCTTGTCGCATTGCGCACGTCGATACCGCAGCGCTCCCACCCGCTTCCGGCCGGCCTTCAGGAAATCCCAAGCCGTCTCCCCGGGCTTGAGCACGCGAAGGAAAGACTCGCGCCGCCAGACCGCCGGATCGCAGAACACTCCTTTGCCTTGATCCACCGGCGGATAATGAACAGGCAATTCCGGCTCTACTTCCGCGCCGGTGTGAGCCGGGGTGGCGCGGAAGGAAACAAACTCCAATTCCCGCGCCTGCATTAGAGCCATCATCCGCCGGATCATCGGCTCATCCACGGTTCCCGTCAGAAACTGATCCTCCTGAATATAGAAAACATACGGTGTCTCGATCCGCTTCAGCGCAGCGATGAGGTTGCTGCTCCAGCCTTGATCCTTACCTAATACTGTCGCTTTCACCGGACCCTCGTCCACATCCAGCTGGTTAGTGATCAGGACGATTGGATAAGGGCAGTCGCGCCAGAATTTGCGCAGCAAACTGAAGAACGGCACCCAGGAATCGAAAAACAAATCGCAGCTCGAAACCACCAGCGTCATCCGCCGAGCCCCTTCGTCCTCGGAGACCGGCCAGGTCATTTGTCCAAGGCCTGATGCAGCGGCACGATCCGTGTCGCATCTCTCCGCAGGTAGCGCCGGACGTGGGCCATACTGATCTGCCGCTGCCACCGTGTCAGCGTGCTGCCGATTCCGAAACCGGAGTAGCGCCAGCGCAGCCACCGGTTGTCGGGTTCTTTTTTCACCGCGCGGCGCAGATGCATGGACTGGAGGAGAATGCCCCGGTGCGGCGGCCAGAGCTGGACTCCGTTTTGCCAGAGCCAGGGCAGCGCGCGCGGGTGCCAGAGAAACTCGCGGATGCCAGAGCGCTTGATGTAATGGATCGGGCACTGGTCGAGCCTCTTGAGGTCGCACTGCGCCCGGCGGTAGCCGCGTTCCGCCACCCGGCGGCGGCCCGCTTTCAGGAAGTTCCAGGCCGTTTCGTCCGGTGCCAGCAAGGCCAGCAGGGATTCGCGGCGCCAGATCGAGGGGTCGCAGAAGATGCCTTCGCCCGATTCGTTGGCCGGGAAGTGAAAAGGCAGATCGGGATGCTTTTCGGAGTCCCTCGCCGCCTGCCGCGCCCGGAAAGCGATGAAATCGAGCTGCCGCTCGTCCGCCAGATCCAGCGCCCGCCGCACGAGTTGATCGTGCACCGTTCGCAGCAGGAAATGATCTTCCTGCATATACATTGCGTAGGGCGTGTCCAGACGCTCCAGCGTGGTGATCAGATTATTACTCCAGCCGCGGTCGTCTCCGAGTTCCATCGCCCGCACCGGCCCTTCGTCGAGCCGGAGATGATTCGTGATCAGCACCACCGGAAACCGGCAGTCCGGCCAGAACTTCCGCAGCAGCTGAAAGAACGGAATCCAGGCGTCGAAAAACAAGTCGCAGGTCGAGACGATGATCGTCATCCGCGCCGGGGAGTCGGGCGGCGCGCTCAAAAAGTGTAGCCCCATCGCTCGATGTCGCCGCCGAAAAAACGTTCCACGATGCCGGCGGACCGGTCATCGTAGTAACTGCGGTAGTCACCACGCCCGGACGAAGTGAGGTGCGGCAGCTCTTTCGGCTCCACACCGATCCTTCGCTGGACGGTCGCAAAGTCCTCCGCGATGCGCTCGAACCGGCCCACGTAATCCACCAGGCTTTCGCCCCGCTCATCACTTATCCACTCGAACTGCGGGCGGAAGAGGGCTGTTTTTTTCGGCGGAACCGGAGGCTCCGCCGAAGCGAAATATGCTTTCAGCCATTCCGGAAACGACATCGGGCCAGGGTGCAGAGGATTGCCCGGATCGTAACGGAGAAAATAGTGGTAGAGCGAAACCGCCCGGTCCCACGGATTGCGCACAAAGGAAAATTTGAAGTAGCTGGCGAAAGTTTCCGGGTCCATATCTTCCCGGAAGGCGCGCGCCAGCCGGTGGCGCCGCGGGATCTTCCATCCATTCGGCTGGTGCCCCCACTCCACTCCATCCGCGTAGTCGATCAGGGCGGCTTCCATCGAGCCGCCGCCATTTTTATTGGTGTGAATAAAAATAAATCGGTGCGAGTGCGAGATCATAGCAGCCCGGCGACCATAGATCGACGGGTCAAAGCGCGACAACCGTCATTTTCGCCCAACCCGGCTCCGCAGGAGGAAGCTCGACAGGCCCGCGACGCCTTTTGTAGCAATGTCGCTCCGTTTCCCAGTGCTGAACTCCGAAGCTCTCCTCAAAAATCTCTCGCGTTTCCATCTGCGGAGCGTGGCCGCGCGTCTGCTCGCCTCCTACGTCGAGGTCCCTCGCCGCACCGACGATCTGCGAGTGCTCTGCCTGATGCGGTCGCATTTCTCGCGCGACGTGGCCTTGCTGGAAAAGCTGACTCCGCTTTCTATTTACAAGATCCCCAGCAAGCTGCTCACCCGGGTCCAGCATGGGATCGTGCCGTGGGACGAACTGCGCCTTCCGGAAACGCAGACGTGGTTTGCCAACTGCCCGCAGCCCGCCGCCGTGGCAGCGCGTCGGCACACGCATCGCCTCGGCCGGATCATCCTGGCGGGATTCCTCGCCCGGCACCGGATCGACGCGGTGCTGACACCGAACGTGGATTACTGGCAGGAAAATGCGCTGCAGCAGGCCTGCGCGGACGCGGGCGTGCCCTTTCTGGTGCTCTCAAAGGAACATTATGTCAGCCCGTTTTTCCGGAAACGCCGCATCGATAAATGCACGGCCTCCGGGCTCAAGTTCGTCGGCGCCGGTGTGGCCATTTTTGGCGACTGCACCCGGCCGACCCTGGTCAGTTCCGGGGTGTGCGACGACGTACGGGTCACGGTGACCGGCGCGCCGCGGTTTGATGAATGGCGCGACCCGGCCATCGCGAATCCCGCTCCGGCGGACCGGCGCTACATCACCATGCTTAGTTTTTCGCGCGTCTTCGCGGTGGACGACGCTTTCCTGAAATCGCTGGAAATTTTCGCGCAGGCCGCCAACGACTGGCCGGAGGTTGACTTCGTCATCAAATGCAAGAACGGCGACGACAAGGCCCGCGTCGCCAAAGCCCTGCAAGCGCTGCCCTCAAGCCGCCTCTTCGTCCGCGTCGGCATGTCGGTGGCTCCGCTGCTCGGGCATTCCCGGCTCATTCTCGGCTTCAACTCCACCGCGCTGCTGGAGGCGCTGCTGAGCCGCGCCACGCTCTGCGTCCCGCACTGGGCCGACACCGATCGCGATTCGGGAGATCTTGTGTTCGATCCCGCCGACCCGGAGACGAGCGCCGTGATGAATTTCCTCGGGAGTCCGGAGACGCTGACCGCCGCGATTGCCCGGGCCGTCTCCGAGAACCGGCCGGAGGAGAATACTGGGGCTCGCCTTTCGCTGCTGCGCCGCTACTATCACGTGCCGGAGGATACGACTTCGAGCGCCGCAGTGGAAAAGTTCATCCGCCATCATGTCGGCGAAGCGCGCGGCCGAAAGCAGGGTGCCGGGAAGTAATGGCCAAACCCTCGTCCACGACTAAAGGGAGCGAAGCCCGCCGCCGGCGCTGGGAAAAGCTGTTCGATCTCTCCTTGCGACTTGGCTGGACGGGGCTCGCTCTGCGTCTGCTTCCGCGCCTGATCGAGGTCCGCAGCTGGGGGCGCAGCGGCCCGACCGTCCTCTGCCTCAGCCGGGCGCATTTCCGCCGCGATATTGCGCAGCTCGCCGGGAAGACCGATCTGAACATTCTGGAAATCAGGAGCCGCTTTCTTTCGGCGGCCCAAACGCGACTGGTGGACTGGGAGAGCCTTCCGTTTCCGCCCGAGAGAAAGCAGACGTTTTTCTCCGGCGCGCAGAACCCGGCCACGGCCCGTGCGCGGGCCGCGACGACGAAATTCGCGCGCCAGTTTCTCGATCTGGTGGCGCGCCACTACCGGCTCGACGCCCTCCTGAGCGCCAACACCGATTACTGGGGCGAAGACGGGCTCGTGCGCGCCTGCGGGGAACGCGGGCTGCCTTTCCTTGTCCTCTCGCGGGAGCATTATCTGAGCGAACACCTCCGGCAGAACCGAATGAAGGACTACCGGGAAGCGGGCTTCGCTTTTCTCGGGACGGCGGTCGCCTTTTTCGGAGAACAAACGGTCAACACGCTGATCGAGACAAAGGCCTGTCCGCGCGACCGCATTCACGTGACGGGCGCGCCGCGCTTCGATGTCTGGCGCGACAACAGCGCGCTGGCGGAGCGGCAGCACCACGCCCGGAAGCTCACTCTCCTTTCCTTTGCCCGCGGCTATCTGGTGGAGAGTTCCTTCGCGGAGACGCTGCGCGCCTTTGCCCAGGCCTCGCGCGAGGTCCCGGACAGCGCGGGACTTTTCCAGGTGAAGTGCAAGAACGAGGAGGATCGCCGCATGTGCCGCCGGATTCTCGAAGCGGAGCCGGGGCACCGGCTCAAGCTGATAGTCAGCCAGAATGTCGCTCCCCTCCTCGCCGAATCGAAGCTGCTGGTCGGGTTCAATTCCCTGGCCCTGCTCGAAGGTCTTTTTACCGGCGCGCAGCTGGCGGCACCCGCCTGGGGCGACGCGGCGCGCAATCCGCACGACCTCATTTTTCAGCCCGACCATCCGGTGCATCGCGAGATTTTCGAGTTCATTCCTGATGCCGCCGCCATGAAGCAATTGTTCCTCGATGCGGCCGCCCAGCCCGCTCCGCCGGTTGACCGCGCGCGCCGGTCCGCTTTTTTCGCCGAATGCTTCTGCGTCGATGAAGCCGAATCCGCCTCGACCCGCGTGGAGCGTTTCATCCATGCCTACACGGACCGCGCCTGATGGAAAGTCTCCTCGTCATCCCCGCCCGCGGCGGCTCCAAAGGCATCCCCGGAAAAAATCTGCGAGAGGTCGGAGGGCAATCCTTGCTGGCGAGGGCGGTGCACTCCGCGCTCAACGCGCATACGGTCTCGCGGGTGGTCGTTTCCACCGATAACGAGGCTATTGCCGCCGAAGCCACCCTGGCCGGTGCCGGCACGATCCAGCGACCGCCGGAACTGAGCGGGGACGCGGCTTCCTCCGAGGCGGCCCTGCTGCACGCGCTTGAGACGCTGGAGGCGGAGGAGAATTACCGCCCGGATGTGCTCGTATTCACCCAGTGCACTTCGCCGCTGACTTTGCCGGAAGACATCGATGGCACTCTGGAAGCGATGCTCGCCGGGGATGCGGACTGCGCACTGAGCGTGACCCTGTTTCACTATTTCGTCTGGCGGCACACGGCCGACGGAGAGGCCATCGGCGTGAATCACCGCAAAGAATCGCGCCCACTGCGGCAGGATCGGGAACCGGAATTTCTGGAAACCGGCGCCGTCTATGCGATGAAGGCTGAAGGTTTTCGCGCAGCGCGGCATCGCTTTTTCGGACGGACAGCGCTTTATGAAATGCCCGCCAGCCGGGTCTTCGAGGTCGACGAACCAGCCGACTTGGAGCGGGCGCGGCTATTACTCGAAACCAGAAACATATGAGCGACAAAATCATCAACATTGGCAACCGCCGCGTCGGCGATGATCAGCCCGCCTACATAATTGGCGAAATCGGCATCAATCATAACGGCGATCTGGCCAACGCGGAGAAGCTGATCGATGTCGCCACGCTCTCGGGCTGCGACGCGGTAAAGTTTCAGAAACGCACTCCCGAACTCTGTGTCCCCGCCGCCCAGCGCGACCTACAGCGGGAAACTCCCTGGGGCGTAATGAGCTATCTCGATTACCGCTATCGCGTCGAGTTCGAGCAGGAAGAATACGAGCACATCGACGCCTACTGCCGGAAAAAAGGTGTCGCCTGGTTTGCCAGCTGCTGGGATACGCCCTCGGTCGATTTCATCGCCCGCTTTGATGTGCCGACCTTCAAAGTCGCGTCGGCCACGATCACGAATCTCGAAATGATGGGGCACCTCGCCAAGACCGGTGTCCCCATCATTCTCTCAACCGGCATGTCCGAGCTGGCGCAGATCGAAACCGCGCTCAGCTTTTTCGACCGCGACCAGACGATCCTGACCCACAGCACCAGCACCTATCCCTGCAAGACCGAGGAGCTGAATCTCCGCGCCATCGCCACCCTGAAAGAACGGTTTGGCTGTCTTGTTGGTTATTCAGGCCACGAAACCGGACTGCAGACGACCGTCGCCGCCGTCGTGCTGGGAGCCTGCGTCATCGAGCGGCACATCACGCTCGACCGCGCCATGTGGGGCAGCGATCACGCCGCCTCGCTCGAGCCGACCGGCCTGATGCGGCTCGTGCGCGACATTCGGGTAGTGGAGCAGGCCATGGGCGACGGCATCAAAAAGATCTACGATAGCGAACGCCCGATCCTGGCCCGCCTGCGGGGTGTTTGAAGCCGCTTAGCTGTTCCGGACTTTCCGTCGCAGCCAGAGCGATTCGCATTCCTCGGGAAAATCCTCCAGTTTTTTGTATTCGAGCGGAACCGCGTAATGGTCGACAGCGAAGATTTGGAAATCGCCTAGCCAAGGCACTGTCGCAAGCACCGCGCGGCTGGAATCGCATTGCGCCAGCCGGGTGGAATTGAATTCGCAAACTATGTTTTGAATCCGCCCCGCGGACTCAGCGCTCAGACTTGCCAGCACTTTCATGTCGAATCCCTCCAAATCCATTTTGACGAGGTCCACCGGGCCGTCACCCGTCCGCTGCAGGATCGTGTTCAGGGTAGTCATCGGAACGCGCACCGTTTCCAAGCCCTGACTTAGGAGCTTCTCGGAACACTGGCCCACTGTTCCCAGCGAAGGTTGCCCGATCGGAGCGTTAAATTCTATCTCTCCCTCGGATTCGCCCAGCGCAGCGTGCATCACCTCCCCCTGACGGCCATTTTTGATCAGATTGCGCCGGGTCACCTCGACCATTTTCTGATTGGCATCGAGCGCAATGATCCGCACTTCCGGGCATTGAGTTGCGATCAGACAGGTGAAGACCCCGATGTTGCAGCCGGCATCGATGAAGATCCCCCCCGGACGCACCAGTTTCGGCGCGAGGGCCGTCAGCGCCGGTTCGAAGCCCCCGTCTTTAAAGAAACGCTTACTGACCGGATCACCGACCAGCACCTCTAGAAAGAAGCCTTCCCGGGTGCAGATGTTCACCCACTCACCCTTTCGTCCGGTCACCAGCTCTCCCACCCGGAGACGCAGCCGGTCTGCGGCGCTCGGCTTTGCTTTGGCCATTTTTGGCACCGCAGCCTTTGCGTCGAGATTCCCGCCCCGATGGACTTTGCTTTGGGGATTGCTGCGTTTTCGGAACAAGCTCATTCGACGACAAGTTTACAGGCGGCCATCGCGGGCTGGCGAGTCCATATCACCCGCGCCCCTGACCAATCTTGCCGACCCATTTCTCCAGGAATGCCTCGCGTTCCGTCGCGGTGTAGAAGTGCTCGGCGAAGGGCAGCTCATAGGCGCTGGCCAGCGATTCCCGCGATATCCTCACCCGCTCCAGACAGGAGGCAAAGTGTTCCCCGCCCGCCCGATCCGAAGTTACGTTCGTCCGGATCACCGGAAAATCTCCCTCCCGCATGCGGTAGAGTTCCGCCAGCGCCTGCGGCAGCTTGCCGAGGCTCTCTGTTCGGATGATCAGCACCCGGGCCCCCTCCGTTTCGACCACGAGAAAACCGCGCTCCCGGGGAAACGGATGGTCCCGGTAGTCAATCCCGAAGACTTCCGAGAGTTCTTCATCGAACCAGGCGTCCGCCCACCGATACCAGCTTTCCCCGGTGAACGAACTGGCCAGAAACTCGGGGCGATAGTCGCTCACTTCATCTACGTAGTGCCAAAACCATTCATACATCGCGGAAAAATGCGTCGCGATCGGGTCGCGCACTCCCGCGATGACAAAGATTTTTTCGGAGGATGCCAGTGATCCCCGGGAGATCACTTTTTTGGCTTCGACGAGCGCTCGCGTGCTCAGTCCGAGTTCCAGCTGTTTGTGCCAGACGTGCTCGCGGCGGCCCGCTTCCGCCAGTTTTTGTATTCGTGCCATGCCGCAGGCAGCCATGGTGTGGAGGTGAATGACGTTCCCGGCCCGCCAGCCGTTCGTCACGGTGGCTGTCACGGTCTTGCTACCCGTCCGGGGCATCGAATAAGACAAACTCAGCGGTTGCCTGGCGATGCGCCGGAAATCGGTGAGCATCTGCCGCGTTGCCTTGCTTTGGACTTTCCGCTGGACGCGAATCTCTTCGGGGGAAGGCAAAGGAGCGGTCATGGGTGAACAGCGAGTCCAAGGAAACGACCGCCATAATTCAAGGACCAATCATCCCGTCCAATTCCAAGGGTATGATTCAACTTGGGTCCGTTCTAAGCAGCCTTCTGATTCCAGAATTGCGGCCACTCTTCATTTGCGCGTATGACGCGCAGCCGGGCGATATCATGGGCGTTGTCCTTAAGCCACGCGCACCCGGCTTTTTTCAGGCGGGCCTGGAGGACGTGCTTGTGCGCGGACTCAATCAGGCCTGATCCTATGGGAAGCCCTTTCGCGATGGCCTGGGGATAGTCCAGATTCTCCTTGCGGTTGTTGAGGTAGCGCACGGCGGCCCGCACGGGCGCGTCCTCGTCCCGGATGTCGGCCGGTTCGAGCCATGGAGTCATTTGATCGACGACAAGTTTCCACGCCCCGCGCTTGAGACGACGTTGCTGGGTGTGCAACCAGGGCACGGGCTTGGCCGGACGGCATGTGGGGGCCGCGGCGGCGAGGTAGTCGCTGACGTGGTAGAAATCCACCAGCATGTGGGCTTGGTCGCCGAAGACCTCCCGACTCTGGAGGCGTATCCACTCGGCTCCGTCGGCAACCACATGAATGGTGCTTTCCAGCGCCCATCCGGCATGGCGGACGCAGTGCCCCCAACGCCGCCCCGCCTCCTCGACATCATTGAAGCCCGCCGCGTGGCGGGCTTGTGTGCTGCCCAGAGGTTGGGCCACGCTCAGCCGGATCTCCTTCCATTCCCGCGGACGCTTGTCCTTGCGTGCAAGACCGGCCTCAACCGTGCAAACCATGCTGCCGTCAGTCTCGGCCACCACATGCTCCGGTCCCTTCGTCGGCAGAACCCGAAAGCCTTGCGCGTACTCCTTTTCGAGGATCCGCCTGCCCCGCGCCGCGTGCTTGAGGGTCGTCCTTCTCACCGCGCTGGCATTCAACTCGAACCCGTAGTGTTCCTTGAGCGCGGCATTGGCCTTTTCGAAGGAGCGTTCAATGCCAAAGTCACAAAGTATCCGCTCAAGCGCCCGCGACCGGCAGCCCGCGCCCAATCCCGTGGCTGCGGTGAACGGGCGCAGGTAGTGGATCTTCCCGGCCCGCCAGATCCGTTCCTCGATCTCCACCTCTCCGAAGCGGCACCACCATCTCAGCCGGACTTTTTTTTGACCGCGCGCGGGGGGTCTTTTCGCAGAGTTCCCGCGCCACCTGCTTCTCGGTGGACTCCGCCCAATCCGTCATGACCCCGTTGCCCAGACGCTCCACTTCCTCGATGAGCCTTCCCTCAACCTCGTCCGGGTCGCGCAACGCGCCCCCGTCCCCATCGCTCAAACCAAGAATCGCAGTGAAGGGTCCAAACAGCGGCGAGTGGCCTCTCAGTTGCTCCATAAAGTCTTGTTATCTGTTCTTCGTGCTTTTCCCGCTATTATATTCATCATACCAAAACAGCCCTTCAAACTGGACCCAAGTAGATTCGCCCCCCATTTCCGACCCCCCAAGAAATCGAGCTTGTTTCCCCGAATGGGAAGTTTATCGATATGCCGCGCAGCACTTGGGCCGAAATGATCACGGTCGCGCCCGAGGCCTGACGCGCTGGTGCCCCATGCGATCCCGTAACCGCCTCCTCGCCATCCTCTGCCTCCTTGCCTTTTTCGGCCTGGGCTGGCTCTATTTCAAGTCGTGGGTCGTGCAGAAGCCGTTTGCGGTCATTCTTTTCCTTTCCGATGTGATGACGCCGCAGACGCTCGCCGCCGCGCGGATCTATGACCGCGGGGTTGATTCCCGGCTGACGATTGAGAATTTTCCGCACCTCGCGCTG
>JBGTNO010000258.1:0-7213 GCA_041743065.1 Chthoniobacterales bacterium | reverse complement strand
GGCACCAGCTCCGGCGTGCTGGCCAGCGCGTGCTCCGCGCGCTCGCAGATTTCCCGAAATCGGCTCAGCCGTTTCGTCTCAGCGAGCTGCGCCGCGACCTGGTGCGCGCCGGCTTCCTTGAAAGCGATCGCCACCTTCCTTCCGCTCACGCGCAATTGATCCAAGGCCGCCCGCGTCTCCTTGAAATCCCCGCGCAGCAGCAGCACCACGTTTCGAATCTCCGCCGGAATCTCGCTTACGGATCGGCAGAAAACGCCCCGCAGGCAGGCCGCATACGCGTGGTAGTTCACCGGCGCGTGCACCGCATCATTCACCTCCCCCGCCCCGTCCGGGAAGGCCTGGAAACGATCGCGCCCGCCGGGATTGAGCACCGCGATCATATTCCGGGGAGCACACGCGTCTCGCGTGTCGGGTTCGGCGTCTCGCCGAAGCCATCGGGCGGATGGTCTCCGCCCGAGCTGCCCGGCGAGACGCCGGCCAGCACACGTGGGACGCGTGTGCTCCCCATTTTCATTTCCCGTGGAATTCCTGGAGCGACTTCACGCCAAAGCCCTTCTCCTGCAGCGAACGGATGCCCTTCAGGCTCGCCTCGGCCGCGCGCATCGTCGTCATGATCGGGATTCGCGCCGCCACCGCCGCGCTGCGAATTTTGACCTCGTCCTGACGCGGCGTCTTGCCGCTCGGCGTGTTCACGATGAAATCGATCTCGTCGTTCTTGATCAGATCGAGCACGTTCGGCCGGCCCTCCGACACCTTGTAGAGCTTGCGCACCGGCACGTCGTGCGCGAGCAGCGCCGCGTAGGTGCCGCTGGTCGAGCAGATCTCGAAGCCCAGATCGGCGAACTCCCGCGCCATCGCCGCCACCGCTTCCTTGTCGCTGTCCTTCACGCTGATGAAAACCGTGCCCTTCAGCGGCAGCGGCGGCTGCGCCGACATCTGCGATTTCGCATAGGCCACGCCCAGATCGGCGTCGATGCCCATCACCTCGCCGGTGGATTTCATTTCCGGTCCCAGCGCGATATCGATCCCCGGAAAACGGATGAACGGAAAGACCGCTTCCTTCACCGCGTAGTGCGTCGGATGCACCTGCTCGGTGAAACCCAGATCCTTCAGCTTCGCTCCGGCCATCACCTTCGCGGCCAGCTTGGCCAGCGGCACGCCGATCGCCTTGCTCACGAACGGCACCGTGCGCGACGCCCGCGGATTGACCTCGATCACATAGACCGTCTCGTCCTTGACCGCGAACTGCACGTTCATCAGCCCGCGCACCTCCAGCCGCTCAGCCATGGCCTTGGTCGCGCGCTCGATCTCCGCCTTGACCGGATCGGAGAGCGAAAACGGTGGGATGACGCACGCGCTGTCGCCGCTGTGAATGCCGGCCTGCTCGATGTGCTCCATGATCGCGCCGATCACGCTTGTCTCGCCATCGGAAAGACAGTCCACATCGACCTCGGTGGCGTCTTCCAGAAAGCGGTCCACCAGCACCGGACGCTCCGGGCTCGCCTCGACCGCCGTGCGGATGTAGCGCCGCAGATCGGCCTCGTGATAGACCAGCTCCATGGCGCGTCCGCCCAGCACAAAGGAAGGCCGCACCAGCACCGGATAGCCGATCCGCTCCGCGATCTCCACCGCTTCCCTCTCGTTCGTCGCGGTGCCGTTCGGCGTTTGTTTCAGGCCCAGCTCATCGAGCATGGCGGCAAATTGTTTCCGATCCTCCGCCCGCTCGATCGCCTCGGGCTGCGTCCCGATAATGTTGACGCCGTTCTCCTTGAGCGCCGCCGCCAGGTTCAGCGGCGTCTGCCCGCCGAGCTGCACCACCGCGCCCCAACAATCCTCCGCTTCGTAAATATTGAGCACGTCCTCGAGCGTGAGCGGCTCAAAGTAAAGCTTGTCGCTCGTGTCGTAATCGGTCGAAACCGTCTCCGGGTTCGAGTTGACCATGATCGTCTCATAGCCCTCTTCCTTCAGCGCGAAACTGGCGTGCACGCAGCAGTAGTCGAACTCGATCCCCTGCCCGATCCGGTTCGGCCCGCCGCCCAGGATCATGACCTTCTTTTTATCGCTCGGCCGCGTCTCGTTTTCATCGCCGTAGGTCGAGTAATAGTAGGGCGTGTAGGCCTCGAACTCCGCCGCGCACGTATCCACCAGCCGATAGGTGGGCAGAATGCCCGCCTCCTTCCGCTGCGCGCGGATCTCCGCCTCGGTGACGCCGATAATGTTGGCCAGTTGCCGGTCGGAAAAACCCATCTTCTTCGCCCGCAGCAGCCGGATATCCTCCGGATGCTCCCGGTAGTGCGTCTCCTCATCCACGATCTGCTTGATCTGGTGGAGAAACCACGGATCGATCCCAGTCAGCTCGAAGATTTCCTCCAGCGTGATCCCCGCCAGGATGGCGAAGCGCAGATAGAAAATCCGGTCGCAATTCGCTACCGACAGCTTCCGCTGGATCGCCTCCAGATCCCACTCCCCATGCGCCAGCATCGGCGGATTCGATTTCCCATCGCCGCCCAGCCCGAACCGCCCGATCTCCAGCGAGCGCAGCGCCTTTTGCAGCGATTCCTTAAACGTCCGCCCGATCGCCATCGCCTCCCCCACGCTCTTCATCTGCGTGGTCAGCGTCGGGTCCGCATCCGGGAATTTTTCAAACGTGAACCGCGGAATCTTCGTCACCACATAGTCGATGCTCGGCTCGAAACTCGCCGGCGTCTCGCGCGTGATGTCGTTCCGCACCTCGACCAGCGTGAAGCCCACCGCCAGCTTGGCCGCGATCTTCGCGATCGGAAACCCCGTCGCCTTCGACGCCAGCGCCGACGAGCGCGAGACCCGCGGATTCATCTCGATCACCGTCATCCGCCCATTCTTCGGGTTGACCGCAAATTGGATATTCGACCCACCCGTCTCCACCCCGATCTCGCGGATAATGGCGAACGACGCATCCCGCATCAGTTGGTATTCCTTGTCCGACAGCGTCTGCGCCGGCGCCACCGTGATCGAATCGCCGGTGTGCACGCCCATCGGGTCCAGATTCTCGATCGCGCAAATGATCACACAGTTGTCCGCATGGTCGCGCATCACCTCCATCTCGTATTCCTTCCAGCCGAGGAGCGATTCCTCGATCAACACCTCATTGACCGGCGACAAGTCGATCCCGCGCGCCACGATTTCCTCGAACTCCTCGCGGTTGTAGGCGATCCCGCCCCCCGAACCGCCCAGCGTGTAGGCCGGTCGGATGATCAACGGCATCGTGCCGATCTCGGCCGCGAACCGGCGCGCTTTTTCCAGCGAATTGGCCACCCCCGACTTCGGCACGTCCAGCCCGATCTTGATCATCGCGTCCTTGAAGAGTTGGCGGTCCTCGCCTTTCGCAATCGCCTCCGCGTTGGCCCCGATCAGTTTCACGCCGTACTTGATCAGCGTCCCATCGCGGACCAGATCCATCGCGCAGTTCAGCGCCGTCTGCCCGCCCAGCGTCGGCAGGATGGCGTCCACCCGCTCGCGCTGGAGGATTTTCTCCACCACTTCCGGCGTGATCGGCTCGATGTAAGTGCGGAAAGCGAATTCCGGATCGGTCATAATCGTGGCCGGATTCGAGTTCACCAGCACCACCTCATACCCCTCCTCCGCCAGCGCCTTACAAGCCTGCACCCCCGAGTAATCGAATTCGCACCCCTGGCCGATAACGATGGGGCCGGAGCCGATGAGGAGGATTTTCTTGAGGTCAGTATTCTTGGGCATTGGAGAAAAAGTCCCCGCTTCTACCAAAGGCGACAACCACGAAGCAACGCCTGAGTCACTCGCGGCACAAGCGTCCCGATTGTCATCCCACCCGGAAGCCGCAGGCTCAAGTTAGATCGACGACGGCAAGCGAGACGCTTACGCCACGACCCGCCCGCTCCTGGCTCGTCCCCGCCACCCAGCCTGTCAGCATTCCATCGTGCCCGACCTGGGAACCTCCCGAGCGCGTATTTAAAAGCCTCGCTCCATCCCTCGCCCCGCCTCCGCAGCTCACCGTTCCCCACCCCCAGCAATCCGCTCCAGCACCCTCGCCGTCCGCGCCGCGCTCCTCCCTGTGCTCGGACACTTCCCGCGAATGCACAGAAGCGCCACCCTGCTTCTGTGCATCCTTAGCTTGTCTAGTCTCCATACGATCTTGATCCCGCATCATGTCCCACTCGTTGAGCAGAGTGTCGCCGTGGTAGATTTCGAACTCCGGGTCCTTCACCCCGTGCAGCAGCATGTTCATGCGGGCGAGGTTGTAGGTGGACGTAATGCACCTTGCGCCGCATCTGCTTCTCGAATTCCGGAACGTCGTCCACATTGTTGGCATACCACAGCGCCAGCGGTACCTTGCGGGTGTCTCCGCCCACATCGGGATAATCCCGGCCCAGTTCCTTCTTCGCCGCCGTCTCGTAGTTGTCCGAGAGGTAGCGCAGGAAGAGGAAGGACAGCATGTAGTCGCGGAAGTCGTCCGCATCCATGGCCCCGCGCCATTGGTCGGCGATGCTCCAGAGCGTGGAGCCGAGTTTCTTTCGATTCGTGTCGGTCATGGCTGGTGGGATTGACCTCGGATATAGGGTGCGGGCCCTTCGCGGACCCTGGATGACGAAGTGGGGCGCAGGAGCAGAGCGCGCTCGCGCAGGGCATCGAGCATCCGGAGCTTTTCGGCGATGGGGCACGCGGCGAGGCGCTGCCGGTAGAGGCGCTTGCTTTCGAGGATGGCCTGGAGATCGGAAATCATCGGGTGTCGGAGAGGAATTGCCGCTGGAATTGAGCCCAACGCTCGGCGAGCGCGTGCCGGGTGAGAATGTTCTGGAAGGTGGCGGCATCGAGGGTGCCGGATTCGATGAACTGGAGCAGCCGGGCCTTGTCTTTAGCGCGTCCGGTTTGCAGCGCGATGGCGGCGAGATACTCTGCCGAGAAGACCCGGGCGGGAACGCCTGCGACATCGTGCACGGCGGCTTTTCCGAGGGCTTCGTCCGCGAGCGGTCCCGTGGGCGGGAGGAACTGCACCGGCCAGCCGGCGATGATAAGATATTCGCCATCCGCAGCGCATCCTCGCGAGGTGAGGTAATCGTAAATCGGACGGGGACTGATGAGCAGGGAGCCCGGCTCGGTGCGGAACGAGATGAAGATAACCACATCGAGCGTGGAAACCGGCTCCAAGTGGAAGGTGGCTCCCACAGCTCCGCCGATGGCATAGGTGTCGATGATCCCATCTGCCTGCATCTGATTGATCGTCTGGATGACTTCCTGAATATTCATCGGTTAGTGGAGTTCCCTCCAGCACTTGAACCGGTCTTGGGGGCTCCGCGCCATTGGTCGGCGACGCTCCGGAGCGTGGAGCCGAGTTTCTTTTGATTCGTGTCGGTCATTGAAAGTAAGAAGTTGAGGAATCAGTCCCAGACGTAGCGCTCATCGAATTCAATGCCGTATTTCGTGAGAAAGGCGCGGTATTCATCCTGAAAAGTTCGAGTGCGGTGATGTTCCACTTGGGTGTCGATGTAGTGGAGCCGCGTCTCTTTATGACTCATCCCGACGGAGAAAACGCCATATCCTTGCTGCCATGCGAATTCAGGGAGCGAGGCATCCTGCGTCTTCACCCATTTGCTGGAGGCGGTTTTGACCTCCTTCACCAAGTCTGCGACGGACAACGTGCGGGAAAGCCGCACGGCGAGATGCACATGATCCGCCACTCCACCGACGCGATACGCCTTGCAATCACATTGCCGCACGGCACCGGCGAGGAATGCATAGGTCTTTTCACGAATGCCGGGTTCGAGCCACGGGTGGCGGTCTTTCGTGCTCCAGATCAGATGGATGAGGATGTTGGAGAGAGATTGCGGCATAAACAATCAACGTGATTCATGCCCCAACGAGGCGATTGAGTCCGGCCCCAACGGGGCCACGCATACCAGCCCAGGGCAACGCCCTGGGTATTTCGGCCCGCCCACACCGCGTTCTGAAGCCCGGCCTATGCGGCGTTCCTTCAGAACGCATCCATATCCACCATCTCCTGCCCAGGGTTGCACCCTGGGCTGATATGCCTCGCCCCGTTGGGGCAAACGAATGTCGGCTCTCATGCTTCCACCTCCACCGGGGAGAGAAAAAGCTGCCGCATCAGGCCTTTCCTGTCGGTCTTGCGGGCGTCTCCGCCCACCTCGGGGTAATCGCGCCCCAGCTCCTTCTTCGCCGCCGTCTCGTAGTTGTCCGAGAGGTGGCGCAGGAAGAGGAAGGGCAGCATGTAATCGCGGAAGTCGTCCGCATCCATCGCCCCGCGCCATTGGTCGGCGACGCTCCGGAGCGTAGAGCCGAGTTTCTTTTGATTCGTGTCGGTCATTTCTTCGGGCGGCGCTTGATTCTGGTTTCGAGGGCTTCGAGGTCGGCCTCGTCCTCCCGGTCGGCGGCCTGCGCTTCCTCCGTCTTCCGGCGCTGATCGTAATTGAGATACAGGCCGCTGGTCTTGGTCTCCATCCGCTCGTGGCTGATGGAACCGGCGTGCGTGAGCAGCGGGAAGCCGTTGGACGTGATGATCTGATCCACGTTCTGTTTCCAGAAAGCCATGCGCGTCTCCTGCTTGCTCTTGGCCCGGAGTTCGGCGGTCTCGAGAAAGATGACCACGGTTGAGGGTGTCGACCTCGTCCTCGGTGAGGTAGTTCTTCGCCACGATAATGTCCGGCTTGCGCACCTTGTTGCCCTTCCAGACGAGCAGGCCGAAGTGCGGATCGGCGGGATTTGCGCGGGAGGTGATGAGCTCGGCCACCGTTTTCCGCGTCACGGCGAAAATGAGAAGGTTCTGCACCGTGGCGAAGAAGACCTGCGTGGCCTTGTCCGTCTTGTCGTAGTCGCTGCTGAGGGCAAAGAGGTCGCGCACTTTCTGGTAAAAATGCTTCTCGGAGGCCCGGATGTCGCGGATGCGCTCGAGCATTCTGGTCGAAGTAGTCCGGGCGACCGTCCGGATTTTTGAGCCGCTCGTCGTCCATCACGAAGCCCTTGAGCAGGAATTCCCTCAATACCGTGCTGGCCCAGCGGCGGAACTGCACTCCACGCGGCGAGCGCACTCGGTAGCCCACGGCTAAGGAGGCTAGCAGAAATAACTTGAACACTTAACGAGCCAATGAGGGCAGGATGGAGTAGTTCCATTCCCCGTGGAAAGGGTCTGGCTGGAGGTTGACGGCGGAGAGTTCCTCGTCGCTCACCTTGATGCCCGTGGGAT
>JBGTNO010000257.1:0-3995 GCA_041743065.1 Chthoniobacterales bacterium | reverse complement strand
GAGGTGTCGGAGATTGCCGACCGCACGGTGGAAATCAAGGGCATCGCCCGCGAGGCCGGTCACCGCACGAAGGTGGCGGTCTTTTCCGCGAACGACAAGGTGGACCCGGTCGGCGCGTGCGTTGGCATGCGCGGTTCGCGGGTGAAGAACATCGTCCGCGAACTGAATAACGAAAAGGTCGATATCATCCGCTGGACGAACGACCCGCGCGAGTTTGTCATCGAGGCGCTCAAGCCTGCCCGCATTAAGAATGTGATCGTGGATGAGGCCAACAAGTCGGTGCTGGTGAAGGTGGATGAAGACCAGCTCTCCATCGCCATCGGCAAGCGCGGCCAGAACGCCCGCCTCACCTCGCGCCTCCTCGGCTGGGACGTGAATATCGAGAAAGACGAGTCGGCGGCCGAGCTCTTCGAGCAGCGCGTGGGTCAGGTGGCGGATCAGTTTTCCGCGCTCTTCAGTCTCGACAAGGAAACAGCGCAGAAACTGGTCAGCAGCGGCTTCCTGAGCGTGGAGGGCATCCTCGAAGCCGAAGCGGAAGACATCGCCGGCGTGCTGGGCATCGACCAGGAAAAGGCGGAGGTGATCTACGCCGCCGCGCAGCAGGAGCACGAGAAGACCACCGCAGCGGCCGCCAAGTAGAGTGCCGCGATGCACCCGACCGAATATTTTCATGGCTATCAAAACTTCCAAAACGACGACCCGCGACAAGCCCGCCCCGGGCGCGCTGGCTAAAAAACCAGTCGCCCCGGACGCCCCGGCTGACTCAACCCGGGCTTCGCGGCGCCGGGGCTCGGCGACGGACGAGCCGGTCGAGAAAAAAGAGACGCTCTCGCTCATCGAGCCGGTCGAGAAGAAGGTCCGCACCCGGCCTCCTGCGGCGAAAGGCAGTGTCCTGCCCCCGATCTCGCGTCTGGTCGGCCCGCAGCCTCCCTCGGTCGGGCCGGAACCGGAGCCGGAACCCGCCGCCGCCATTGAAGAAAGCGCCGGAGAACCCGCGGCGCCGGCAGCGGAGGAGGTCGATGAGAGCAAAATCATCCACATCAAGCCTCCCATCGTGGTAAAGGATCTGGCGCAGCATCTCGAGCTGAAGCCGTTCAAGCTGATTAGTGAACTGATGGAGCTGGGTATCTTTGCTTCGCTCAACCAGACGATCGAGTCGGATATCGCGAGCAAGATTTGCGAGAAATACGGTTTTGTTTTCGAAAAGGAACAGCGGGTCAAAGGCCGCGGCGTCCACAAGGAGGAGATCGTCATCGAAGCTCCGAAAGCGCCCGAAATCGACGAGACGGACGCGGAGCTCAAGCCGCGCGCGCCCATCGTCGCTTTCATGGGACACGTCGATCACGGCAAGACCTCGCTGATGGATGCGATCCGTAAATCGCGGGTTGTGAAGGGCGAGGCGGGCGGCATCACGCAGCACATCGGTGCTTACAGCGTGGAACACAGCGGACACCGCGTGACGTTTCTGGACACGCCGGGCCACGCGGCCTTCACCGCAATGCGCGCCCGCGGGGCGCAGGTGACGGATTTTGTGGTGCTGGTCGTGGCGGCGGACGACGGCCTGATGCCGCAGACCATCGAAGCGATCAATCATGCCCGCGCGGCCAAGGTGAAACTCATTGTGGCATTGAACAAGATCGACACCAAGGGTGCCGATCCCGACCGCGTGAAGGGCCAGCTGCAGGAGCAGGGCCTGACGCCCGAGGAGTGGGGCGGCGACACCATCTGCGTGGAGACATCCGCCACCAAAGGCACCGGCATCGACAAGCTGCTCGAGAGCATCCAGCTCGAGACCGAAATGGCCGAGCTGAAAGCCAGCCGCCAGGCGGATGCGCGCGGGATTGTCATTGAAGCACAGGTCGAAGCCGGGCGCGGACCAACCGCTACGATCATTGTCCAGATGGGCATCCTGAAGGTCGGCCAGGCCTTCATCTGCGGGAATCACTGGGGCAAGGTGAAGTCGCTCATCGACGATCAGGGCAAGCCGGTCAAAGAAGCGATCCCAGCCACACCGGTCAAGGTGCTCGGCTTTTCCGGTCTGCCGAAATCCGGCGACGCGCTGCTCGTCATGGATTCCGAGAAATCGGCCAAGCTGCTCGGCGAAGAACGCGTGATAACCGCCCGGCAGGAAAAGCTGGCCATTCCTCAGCGCGCCACGCTGGAGAACCTGCACGACAGTCTCGCCGAGGGGAAAAAGAAATCGCTGCGCATCATCATCAAGTCGGATGTGCAGGGCTCGATGGAGGCCATCGTGCATTCGCTCGGCGAAATCCCGAGCGACAAGATCGATCTCAATATTGTCCACGCGGCGGTCGGTCCGGTCATTGAATCGGATGTGCTTCTGGCCACCGCTTCCGACTGCGTCATCATCGGCTTCGGTGTGAAGGTCGAGAACAGCGCAAACGCCGCGGCGCGCCGCGAGCACGTGCAGATCAAACTGTTCAGCATCATCTACGAGCTGATCGATCAGGTAAAGGAATCCATGGCTGGATTGCTCGACCCGGAGCTGCGCGAATCGGCCATTGGTCACGCCGAGGTGAAACAGGTCTTCAAGCTGACCAAGGGCGTCGTCGCCGGCTGCGTCGTGACGGACGGGCGCATTTCCCGGAACGGGCGCGCCCGCGTGCTGCGGAAACGCCAGGCCGTTTACGATGGCGATGTCGCCACGCTGCGCCGTTTCCAGGACGAGGTGAAGGAAGTGCGCGTCGGTCTCGAATGCGGCATCAAGCTCGGCCACTACACCGAGTATGAAGTAGGCGACATCATCGAGTGCTACCAGCTCGACAAGTTCCCGCAGCAGCTCTAGGCGGCGCGGACCGCGGATAGCGCGAGGCCCGCCGCGAGTCTCCTCTATCAATCTTCAACTTACCTCTTTCCCATGAAGCATCGTCTCGACCGTGTTCGCGAGATCCTCAAGCGGGAACTCAGTGAGCTGATCAGCCGCAATATCGTTTTCCCGGCCACGCTGGTCACGGTGCATGATGTCGATATCACGCCCGACCTGCGGCAGGCCCATGTCTTCGTGAGCGCCATCGGCGATCCCCGGCAGCTCGGCACCGTCGTTTCCATTCTGGAGAAACACCGCGTCGAACTGCAGCACCAGCTCTCAAAGCGCGTGGTGCTGAAATACACGCCGCAGCTGCACTTCAAACTCGACGACGCTATCGAGCGCGGCACTCGTGTCATCGACATCATGTCCGGTCTCGATATCCCCGACGATCCGCCGGAACCGGACCCCCCGGAAACGTCTCATGACTGAAAACGCCACCCTCACCGCTCTCGGCGACGCGCTACGTCAGCATCAGCGCTTCCTCATTCTCAGCCATCTGCGGCCCGACGGCGATGCACTCGGCTGCCAGATCGCCCTCGCGCTGTGCCTCCAGCAGCTCGGCAAAGACGTCACCGTCTGGAATCAGGACGGGATGCTGGAAAAATACGCCTTTCTGCCCAGCTCCGATCTCGTGCAGATGCCTCCGGCAGCGCCCGAAGACTTCGAGGTGGTCGTCGCGCTCGACACCGCCGCCAGGACTCGCGTGGGCACCTGCCTTCAGTCCATCGGCGCGGCGAAGCTGTGGCTGAACATTGATCACCACATCAGCAACGACCGCTACGGCGATCTGAATTACATCGACTCCTCCGCGCCCGCCACCGGCCAGATTCTCTACGAGCTGATCCGCGACCAGGAATTGCCGCTGACTTACGCCATGGCGGACAACCTTTTCATCGCCATCTCCACCGATACCGGCTCCTTCCAGTATCCGGCCACCACCGCGCGCTCGTTTGAGATCGGCGCCGAGCTGATCCGCGCCGGGGCGAACGTCGGCGAGCTCTCCCGGCAGGCTTACGACAGCTTCCCGCGCCGCCGGATCGAGCTGATGCGCGCACTGCTGAACGTGCTCAAGTTCTCCAGTCACGGCCAGGTGGCCAGCTTCGCGCTCAGCGCCGCGGAGGCGAAACGGCTGGGCGCTTTGCCGGAGGATAACGAAGGCCTCATC
>JBGTNO010000256.1:0-11857 GCA_041743065.1 Chthoniobacterales bacterium | reverse complement strand
GCTCCGAGCGCCGCGCCCTCGGCGGAGGCGAGGCATACCGTGGGGACGCCGAAGATATCGGCGGCCATCTGGCACCAGGCGGCGCTCTGGCTGCCCCCGCCGGTCAGGCGGATCTCGGCGGGCTCGATCCCGAGGTCGCGGAAACGGTTCAGCCCATAGCCGAGTCCGAGCGTGGCACCTTCCATGGCGGCGCGGGCGAGGCAGCCGGGGGTCATATTTTGAGGAGTGAGGCCGTGGTAAACGCCGGTGGCGCTGGGCAGGTTCGGCGTCCGCTCGCCGGTCAGGTAGGGGAGAAACAGAACGCCCTCCGAACCGGCGGGGGTCTGGGAGACGGCCGCTTCGAGCGCCTGGTGATCCCAGCCGAAAAGGGCGCGGGCGCGCTCGGTGGCGACGGTCACGTTCATGGTGCAGACGAGTGGCAGCCAGGCGTCGGTGCTGTCGCAGAAGGCGGCGACCTCGCCCTCCGCGTCGATCACCGGGGTCTCGCTGTGGCTGTAGAGCGTGCCGGAGGTGCCCAAGCTGGCGGTGACGAGGCCGGGCTGGATGTTGCCGGTGCCGATCGCGCCCATCATGTTATCGCCCCCGCCGGCGCTGATGACCACCTTGGCGCTCAAGCCCCATCGCTCGCGCAGGCTCTCGCGAAGGAGGCCGGCGGGTCCGCGGGAACTGCGGGGAGCGGGGAGCCAATCGGCCAGTTCGGGGCTGATGAAGTCAACGAGGGGCTGGCACCATTTCCGCGTGCGGACGTCGAGCAGGCCCGTGCCCGAAGCGTCGCCGTATTCCATGTGTTTCTCGCCGGTCAGCCAGAAATTGAGGTAGTCGTGCGGCAGCAGCACGCGATCGATCTGTTGGAAACTGCCCGATTCATTTTCCTTCAACCAGAGCAGCTTGGGAGCGGTGTAGCCGGGCAGAATGTCGTTGCCCGCGAGACGGATCAGCCCGTCCGCGCCGCCAAACTCCTGGCGAAAGGATTCGCACTGCGCTTCGGTGGAAGTATCGCACCAGAGTTTGGCGGGCCGGATGGGAGCGCCGGCTTTATCGAGCACCACGAGGCCGTGCTGCTGGCCGCTCACGCCGATGGCGGTGATTTCGGCCCGGCGCGTCCCGATTATCTCCAGGCAGGCGCTCACGGTGGCATCGACCGCTTCCGCCCAGGTCTCCGGGTGCTGTTCGAGATGTCCGGCGGGCAGGCTGGGAATGAAACCGTAGGCCTGGTGCGCGGAGGCGACTATCTCGCGGGTTTCGGGGTCGAGGATGAGAGCCCTGGTGCTTTGGGTGCCACTGTCGATACCGATGATGAGCATGGGAGAAAAACGCGCCGGGACGCGGGAGGGAAAATACTGTGAAAGAGCGCCATCCTGCGTAAGATGTCCCCGGAGTGCCAATCATTCCTTGCCCCATTTTCTGATCTTAACCGCATGCTGACACGCCTCCTCCACACCCGCTATCGGGTGCACGATCTCGAGAAAACGGTTGCTTTTTACCGCGATGTGCTGGGTCTGGAAAAGACGCGCGAGCACACCTCCGGGCGCGGCTCGCAACTGGTGTTTTTCAAGGCGCCGGGCAGCGACGAAGAAATCGAGATCTGCAAGTTCGACGAAAGCGGGCCGGTGCGGGTGGGACCGGATCTCACCCATCTGGCGTTCGAGGTGGAGGATTTGGAGGCCTTCGCGAGACATGCCGAGGCGCTGGGCTATCCGCTCAGCGCCGGACCCCACCCTTCCAGCAACGGCAGCAAGCTCGCCTTTATCGACGCCCCGGAAGGCTACGAGATCGAGCTGATCCAGCCCGCTCGCTGACTGACGCCGTGGACTTCGACTGGCTGGACACCTCCTTCGATCTGAAAAAGATCGCGCCGCACGAGATCGAGGAGTCTTTCGAGGATCCCTTCGGTCTGCGCCTGCTGCCGGAATCGGACGACTACAACGGGCCGGCGCGATATTACAATCTCGGCCGGGCGGTGACCGGGCGCGGAATTTTCAGCGTTTTCCGGAGCGACGGAAAAGTGAACCGCGTGATCGTCGCCCGCGAGATGACACCCGAGGAAAGCGCGCTCTACGATCGCCGCTGCAGCGAGCTGGTTTCCTGATCTCATGAAAATGATCCGGACTTGGGCTGAAGTGCCCGCCTTCGACCACGAGCGGGAAGAAGCCGCCTTCTGGCAGGAGAGCGCGCTCGCGCCGACCTTGATCAACGCGTCGATTGTGAAGAGCGATTCCCGGGAGTCCACCACCATCACGCTGCGCTTCGATCCGCGCATGCTGGCCCGGATCAAGCGCATCGCCCGCTCGCGCTACCTGAACTATCAGAGCATGCTGAAACAGTGGCTGGCCGAGCGGCTGGAGGAAGAGCAAGCCCGAAGCGGCGGCGACCCTCAGAAGCGTCCGTAGTGCCGGGGAGCACACGCGTCTCGCGTGTTCTGGCCGGCGTCTCGCCGGCCAGTTCGGGCGGATACCCTCCGCCCGGAGGATTCGGCGAGACGCCTAATCCGACACGCGAGACGCGGGTGCTCCCCAGTTCGAGGTTGAGAGTTGCGGGCGGGAAGGCGATAGATAGCGCATGGTCGCACCACGTCTGGCGGACGGTATCGCCGAGAATGTCATCGCGGGAAAACGCATCTCGCGGGAGGAAGCGCGCGAGCTTTACTACGCGCCGCTGGAGGAACTGGGCGCGCTGGCGCATCGGCGGCGCGAAATGGCCCAGGCGTCAGCCTGCGACGGTCGCGGTGCGGAAGTGGTGACCTACATCGTCGATCGCAACATCAATTACACCAACGTCTGCAACGTTTACTGCAAGTTCTGCGCGTTTTACCGCACGGAGAAGGACGCCGATCATTACGTGCTGTCGCAGGAGGAAATCGACGCCAAGCTGGAGGAGCTGAGCGCCATCGGCGGCGTGCAGGTGCTGCTGCAGGGCGGGCATCATCCGAAGCTGGGGATCGAGCATTACCTGAAAATGCTGAGCCACATCCGCGCGAAGTTCCCGCACATCAATATCCACGGCTTCAGTCCGCCGGAGTTCAACCATTTCGCGCGGGTCTTCGGGATGCCGCTGCGCGAGGTGATCGCGAAATTTCACGAGGCGGGCCTGGGCTCGATCCCGGGCGGCGGCGGCGAAATTCTGGTCGATCAGGTGCGCCAGCGGATCTCGCCGCTCAAGTGCATGTCCGATCAGTGGCTCGAAGTGATGGCCATCGCGCACGAGCTGGGCCTGAAATCGAGCGCGACGATGATGTTTGGCCATGTCGAGACGCTGGACGACCGGCTCGCGCATCTGCAGCGGCTGCGCGATCAGCAGGATGCGACGGGCGGTTTCACGGCGTTCATCTGCTGGACATTTCAGGCGGAGAACACGGTGCTGAAAGCGCAACCGGCCGGCTCGGCCGAGTATCTCCGGATGCAGGCGCTGTCCCGCATTTTCCTGGATAATTTCGAGAACGTGCAGAGTTCATGGGTGACGCAGGGGCCGAAAATCGGACAGCTCGCTTTGCGTTACGGGGCAAACGATTTCGGCTCGGTCATGATGGAGGAAAATGTGGTGAGCCAGGCCGGAACGAGCTACCGGCTGGCCAAGGAGGAGATCGAGGCACTGATCGCGGACGCCGGTTTCGAGCCGCGCCAGCGGGACACCTGGTACCAGCTGCTCAACTGACGTGGCGGAAGATTTTGTCGAAACGGTGGAGGTGGATCTCGGGACGCGGCGCTATGCCATTCTGATCGCCGATGGCTTGCTGGCGACGCTCGGCCAGCGCGTTCGCGAGAGCGGGCTGAAGTCGAAAGCCGCCCTGGCGATCTGCGATGCGAATACGGGTCCGCTTTACCTGGAGACCGCGGCCCGCTCGCTGGCGGAGGCAGGTTTTGAGCGAATCGTGGCCCACGAGATTCCGGCGGGCGAGAGCGGGAAAAGCTGGGAGGAATATGCGCGGGGCTGCGATGCGCTGCTGCGGCAATTTCCCGACACCGGTATGATCCCGGTGGTGGTGGCGCTCGGCGGGGGAGTGGTGGGCGACCTGGCGGGATTTTGCGCGGCCACGTTTCGGCGCGGAGTGCCTTTGGTGCAAGTGCCGACGACGTTGCTCAGCGCGGTCGATTCCAGCGTGGGCGGGAAAACCGGCGTGAATCATGGGGCGGTGAAAAACATCATGGGCGCGATTTATCAGCCGCGCCTGGTGGTGACCGATCTGGCGCTGCTGCGCACATTGCCCCCGCGCGAGGTGCGTTCGGGTCTGGCGGAGGTGATCAAATACGGCGCGATCTGTCAGCGGTCGCTTTTCGAGGATTTGGAGGAGAATATCACCGCGCTGCTGGCGCTCGAGCCGGAGCCGCTGCGGCGAGTGGTGGCGGCATGCTGCCGGATCAAGGCCGAGGTGGTGCGCCGAGACGAAAGCGACACCGGCGGTGTCCGGATCGTGCTCAATTTCGGTCACACCCTGGGTCACGCGCTGGAAATGGCGGCGGGCGGCGACTTCACCCACGGCGAAGCCATTTCGATCGGCATGGTGGCCGCCTCGCGAATCGCGGTGAGGCTCGGCCTGGTTTCCGAGAAGTATGAGGCGAGGCTGGTGGCACTGCTGCAAGCGGCGGAGCTGCCGGTGGCGGCTCCCGGCCAGGACGCGGGCGAGGTTTTGCGGATCATGCAATCGGACAAGAAATTCCAGGACGGTCACAACCGGTTCGTGCTTCCGACCGCGTTGGGCGAATGGCGAGCCGTCGAGGAGGTGGACGCGGCCATGGTTGCCGGGGCGCTGGATTCCGTCCTTCGGCCTCGCCGCGAAACCGCAGCGCGGCGGGAATAAATTAATCACCTCACCGCTCTCATGAACCGCGTATCCCTTAATATGAAACTTCCCGCCTCACTCATCCTCGCGGCGCTGCTCGCGGCCCCCGCCCTTCACGCCGCTGACAAGGCCGACCTGAAGCAAAAGCTCACGCCCCTTCAGTATCAGGTCACGCAGGAGAGCGGGACGGAGCCGCCTTTCCATAATCCTTATTGGGACAATCACGCCGCGGGTATCTATGTGGATATCGTCTCCGGCGAGCCCCTTTTCAGCTCCAAAGATAAATTCGAATCCGGCACCGGCTGGCCCAGTTTTACCAGACCATTGGTCGCGGAGAACGTGAGGGTCGGCCGCGACACCTCCGCCGGCATGGTGCGCGATGAAGTTCGCTCGAAAGAAGGCGACTCACACCTCGGGCATCTTTTCAACGACGGCCCCGAACCCACCGGCCTGCGCTACTGCATCAACTCGGCCGCCCTGCGCTTCGTCCCCGCGACCGATCTCAAGCAAGAGGGCTACGAAAAGTTCGCCGACGCCTTTTCGGCGGCCGACCAGAAATAGTTTATGAAAATCTTCTCCAAACTTTTCCGGGTCGCCGGGGCGGGCGCGCTCCTCTCTCTCGGCTCGCCCGCTCCCGCCGCCGATGCTCCGGCTGGGAGCGAACAGGCTGTGCTGGCCGCCGGCTGCTTCTGGTGCCTGGAGGCCATTTTCGAGCAACAACCCGGCGTCACCAACGTGGTCTCCGGTTTCGCCGGGGGAGAGAAACCGAATCCCACCTACGAGGAAGTCAGCCACGAAAATACCGGTCACGCCGAATCGATCGAGATCACCTACGACCCGGCGAAGACAAGTTTCGAAAAGCTGCTCGCGCTTTACTGGCGGACGTTCGACGCCACCGATGGCCGCGGGGTCGCGCCCGACTTTGGATCGTCTTATCGCCCCATCGTCTTTTATAAAAATTCCGAGCAGCGGAAAGTGGCCCTCGCCTCCAAAAAGGCGGAAGCGGCCAAGCTGGGCCAAGCCGTCGCCACCGAGATCCAGCCGCTGACGAAATTCTGGCCGGCGGACGCTTATCATCAGGATTTCGTGAAGCGGAATCCCGATCAGGGCTATGTCCGTACCGTCAGTTACGAGCGGATGGACCGGGTCGGGGCCGCTCACAAGTAGTTCCCGCCCGAATAGCCGGCCGCCCGAATAGCGGTTCAAAAATCAGGGCTCGCGCCGAGCGGGATCGTGGCGTTTACTCCCGGACTTCCGTTTTCCCGTGTCTTCACTCTGCCGCCATCTTTTTTTCGGGCTATTTTTATTCACGATCGTCGCCAGCTTGCGCGCGGAGCCGATAGACTGGGGAGTCGTGCAGCGACAGTTGAAAACCCAGGGCCTCTATTACGGCGAGATCGACGGTCATTCCGGCCCCGAGACGCTGGCGGCGGTGAATCGGTTTCAGATTCGAAAAGGGCTTCCGGTCACCGGAGAAGTGGACCCCGCCACCTGGACGGCATTGACCACCGGCGCGAAGGATGCCCCCCATGCCCCGGTCAGTCCGCCGGAGACCGCCCGCGACTCAGGTGGAAGCGGCCCGACCCCTCTGCTCAGCACGTGGTATGAGCCGGTCGTGACTCAATCCAACACCGAAGCGCTCAGCCTCGACGGACTCTTCGCCGAAACCCCGCTGGCCGACACCTCGGCGAGCCGGAAACGAGCGGCCCTCCGCACCGTCCAAGGCCAGCTGCGGCAAGCCGCCGTCTATGCCGGCGCGATCGATGGCGATCCGGGTCCGAAGACGCATCAGGCGCTGCTCGATTATCAGGCCAAATACGGATTGATCCAGACTGCGGCGGTCGATCCGGCGACCCTCGCCGCGATGCAACTGGACCCGGCGACGCTGGGCGCGCGAAACGGCGGCGATTCCCGGAGCCGAAAGTCGCGCGAGAGCGACGACAACGTGCTTCGCCGCAGTGGCCGGACGGTGGGGAAATTCATGCGGCGCCTCTTCTAAAAGAGCGTCCATTTTTTTGCGAGTTCCCGCTTGCAGGCCCTGGGCGGGCTGAATATAAGTGCAGGCCCTTCCGGCGCCCTCCTGGGTGTTGCCGGGCCGAAGGGGTCTTCCGGGTAGGTACCGAAGTGGCCAAACGGGGTGGACTGTAAATCCACTGGCTTACGCCTTCACAGGTTCGAATCCTGTCCTGCCCACCATTCCAAGTCAGCGCCGGAAGACGTTTCGCTGGGCGAAACGCGGGAAAAAACACCCGCGGCGATAAGTCCCCCGCGATCGGGCGCTCGCCCCCGACAGATTACAAATCTGTCTTACGTTGCTCCGCCGGTGGCGACGGCGCGAGAATGCAGTTGCCCCGCACCGCCCGGCTTCGGCAGGGTGAGCGGCATGTCCATCGCGACCAAGACTGGAGACAAAGGCACCTCAGCCCTCATGTATGGACGCCGCGTGCCGAAGACGGCGCCACGCGTATCCGCCTATGGCGCGGTCGATGAGCTGAATTCGGCGCTGGGAATGGTCCGCGCGTTCGTGGAGGACGAGTTCATTGCCCAGCCCGTCTTTTCCATTCAGAAGGAACTGGTCGTCCTGATGGGCGAACTGGCGGTGGCCGATGAGGACCGTGCCCGCTACGAGAAGGACGGCTACGAATTCGTCACGGGTAAAATGGTGGACCGGATCACCGCGCTGATCGACGACCTGGAGAAGAATCATCACCTGAAATTCGATCACTGGGCGACGCCGGGCGGGACGAAGGGATCCGCCCTTCTCGATGTGGCGCGCACGACCTGCCGCCGGGCCGAGCGCCGGGTGGTCGGCCTCGGCGAGATCGGCCAGCACCTCAATCCGGAGATCATCCGCTACCTGAACCGGCTTTCCGATCTCTGCTGGCTCTGGGCGCGCCACACCGAATCGCCCTGAGGGAAAGGTTTCAACTCGACGGGGGCTCGTAGCGCAAGCCAGCTTGCCGTCCTCCCTCTGAAATTTTGAGCCTTCGGCTGGGGCTTCAGTTCGCAAGCTGGCAGCATGCGCTACGGGCTCGCTCCCGACCC
Source organism: Chthoniobacterales bacterium (assembly GCA_041743065.1). Lineage (GTDB taxonomy): Bacteria > Verrucomicrobiota > Verrucomicrobiia > Chthoniobacterales > Chthoniobacteraceae > JBBSOD01. The sequence goes on along the minus strand of JBGTNO010000256.1, from coordinate 4,035 downwards.
CGCGCTCAAAATTCCGGGGACAGTTCGCCAAAGTTTCCGGTAACATTTCCGCCGCGATGCTTCTGAGGGAGGTGTATGCCAGAACCGGATTCCGCCATAAACCCCGACTCCCGCTGCCCCTGCTGCGGCGGGGCGCTTGACCCCGGCGCCCTGGAGGGGCTCTGCCCAGGCTGTTTGCTGGAGCAAGCCGCGGCGGGGGAGACCATCGCGGGCTCGGCGCGCTTCGAGCCGCCGGCGGTCGAGGAGCTGGCCGCGCACTTTCCGCAACTCGAGATCCGGCGACTGATTGGCCAGGGCGGCATGGGGGCCGTTTACGAAGCGCGGCAGCGGGAACTCGACCGGGTGGTGGCGCTAAAAATTCTGCCGCCCGGCATCGGCGACGACCCGGCTTTTGCCGAACGCTTCACGCGGGAAGCGCGGGCGCTGGCCAGGCTGAACCATCCCGGCATCGTCACCATTCACGACTTCGGGCGCGCGGACGGACTCTACTTTTTCCTGATGGAATATGTGGACGGAATGAACCTGCGCCAGCTCCTCCAGCGCGGACGGGTCGCTCCGCGGGAGGCGTTGGCCATCGTGCCGGAGATCTGCGACGCGCTTCAGTTCGCGCACGATCACGGCATCGTGCATCGCGACATCAAGCCGGAGAACATCCTCCTCGACCGGCGCGGTCGCGTGAAAGTGGCGGACTTCGGGCTCGCGAAGCTGGTCGGGCAGACCGACGCCGCCGAGAGGGAGGCCGACGGCATCGGCGACGCGACCGAAGCGGGAAAGATCATGGGAACGCCGGACTACATGGCGCCCGAGCAGCGCGATCGTCCCGGCGAGGTGGATCACCGGGCGGACATCTACGCGCTCGGGGTCGTCTTTTATCAGATGCTGACCGGCGAGCTCCCCGGTAAAAAACTGGAAGCACCTTCCAGAAAAGTGCAAATCGACGTACGGCTCGACGAAGTAGTGTTGCGAGCCTTGGAAAAGGAACCCGCCCGTCGCTACGCGGATGCCACCGAGTTTAAAACAAGCCTGGAAAACGTCAGGCCAATCACCGGCGTTTCGGTGTCAAAAATGCCTGCTCCGCTCGGTCAGAAATTCGGCGAAATACGCGATGGAAGATTCGTCTTTCTGTGGGGAAAGATTGCGGTCTTCTATCTATTCACTTCCGGACTCGCACTGCTTGGAGCGACCGCTCTTGCGGCGCTGACGGGGTGGGCTCTCTCATCACCGACTCAGAGCATCGTCATGGCGCTCATCATTCCGCTCGGAGCTACCCTTATTCTAATGCTTAAGGCGCGCCGGATCGGAGGTGAGGATTTTCCGTGGCTGCGGCGCATGGTTATCGCAGGCATGTCAGTATTCGCCGTGTGCTGCCTGGGGTGGCTCTTTCATGATTCGCCCCACCCTGAGACTGCCGCCGTTACCACGGTTCACTCTGAGGATTCTCCGGCGGTGCTCGGCGCGAAAGCGCATTTGGCAGAATTGAGCCGGGTCTTTAAAGTGAAACATCCATTCGTGGTGGAGGCTTCAGCTCGACTGGAGGAATTGGAGCGGATGCAGCGCGAAGAGCCGGATTCTTCCGTGGAACTCCAGGAAGCGAAGGCGAACCTCGCCGAGTTGCGCACGCGATTTAGAGAGGCACATCCCGCCGTGCGGGAAGCGATGGCCCGCATCGCGGCACTCGATAACTCCGGAGGAAAGTTGCTTCTTACTTACGAGAAAAATGGCGTCCCGGCGGCGGGTGAGTTCCTGAGCGGACACTTGATTGCTGAGAATGCGCATACGGTTTTGAAAATCGAGAACGAGTCGGACACGCCGCAGCTTTTTCCGCTCCTGAAGATCGATGAGCCGTCCATTACCGCTCACCAGTATGAGCTGTCTGGGGAAGTGCGTTACGACGGTGTCGCGAAAGACAGTTATCTCGAAATGTGGAGCATTTTTCCGCCAGCCGAGTCTTCCGGAAAAGTGGCGCGCTATTTCTCGCGCACCCTCGGCGATCCGGGTTCAGGTCCGATGAGTAAGCTGATCGGGACTTCGGACTGGCGCGATTTCTCCCTCTTATTCGACCGGACGGGTCAGACGAACCCTCCCGCCAGCCTGGAGGTAAATCTGTATCTGGCAGGGCGCGGAGTCGTTTATTTGAAGGCGTTGAAGCTGAGAGAAATTCCCGAAAAGAACCCGGATCCGGGCCCGGGAATGGAGTATCAGATTGTGGGCGATATACTGACATGGTTAATGGCGATGGACCGGGGTGACTATGCAGGGAGCTGGGAGGAGGCTTCGGATGGCTTTCAACACGCGGTCGCACAACAGGAGTGGGTGGCAAAGTCGAAGATGGTGCGGGAACCGCTCGGGAAAGTGGTTTCCAGAAAGCTCATTTCTGTTCATGACCAACCCAATCCGACGGGCGATAAGGCTGCTAGCTCGACTGTCGCAAAATTCGAGACGTCCTTTGCGGAAGCGCCTGCCGCAATGATGGAGACGGTTGTTTTCGATCGTGAAACGGATGGAGCCTGGAAGGCGAGTGGGTACTGGATCAAACCGGCAGTGGTGGCGGGTGATGCAGTGGTGAGCGTCACTGATTTCGAGAAACCCGCCGTAGCTGCGGCGGAAAGCTGGCTCAGCATGATCGACGGCGGAGAATACGCGCAGAGTTGGAAAGACGCGGCCGTCGTTTTCCAAGTCGCGATCGACGAGGCGGGCTGGGTGGCGGCGCTGACCAAAGTGCGGAAGCCTCTCGGGGATCTCATCTCGCGCAAACTGATCTCCGCTAAGGCTCCGAATTCCGTGCCCGGAGCTCCCGCAGGGAAGTATGTCATCATGCAGTTCGATACTTCCTTTTCAATCGCACAACGCACGGTCGAGACGGTGACTTTCACGCTGGATGAAAGCGGGCAGTGGAAAGCGGCAGGATATTTCATTCGCCCTAATCGATGAGCGGATCGCCCATGACAACGTATCGAGCACCTTGGAGTGGTTTGCTGAAGGCGGTCTCGCTGGGGGCCACACTGAGTTGTTGGGGAGCTGCTATCGTCCTGATCGGAAAAATGGGTTACGGAGAGACGCAATGGTACCTTATCGGCACGGGTATTTTTCTGCTCGCGCTCCCTTTCGGATGTGCGCTCCTGACGGTGCGGGGCTACTCGCTGACGGCGGATGAAATTCTAGTGCGCCGCCTGTTCTGGACGACGCGTCTTCCCCGCGCCGGGTTAGTTTCCGCGACGGTGGTCCCCCGTGCGATGCGGCGCAGCATCCGACTTTGGGGAAACGGCGGTTTTTATTCTTTCACCGGTTGGTTCTGGAACCGTGAGCTTCGGTCTTATCGGGCTTTTGTGACCGATCAGGGCCGGACCGTCGTGGTGCGATTCGAGCATCGCACGATCGTTGTTTCGCCGGACTCTCCCGAAGATTTCGTGCAAGCTCTGGCATGACCCCGGGAACGAAGGACAGCGGCGAAATCTTCGCCACGACGCGCTGGACGGTCGTGCTAGCGGCCGCGGGGCGGGAGCCGGCTTTGCAGGCGCTGGAGGAATTGTGCGGCACCTACTGGTATCCGCTTTATGCCTATGTGCGCAGGCGGGGCTATGCGCGCGAGGATGCGGAGGACCTGACACAAGGCTTTCTCTCGCATTTTCTGAGCGCCAACGGTCTCGACAAGGTCCGCGCCGAGCGGGGGCGCTTTCGGGCATTTCTGCTGGCCTCGCTCAAGCATTTCCTGGCCAACGAGTGGGACAAAACGCGGCGGTCGAAGCGAGGCGGACGGTCGGAGCATCTCTCGCTCGACTGGGAATCGGCGGACGCCCGGTTCCAGCTCGCCGACGCGGCGGAACTCAGCCCGGATCGCGCCTTCGATCGCGAATGGGCCATCCGTTTGCTGGCGCAGACGATCGAAAGTCTCCGGCTGGAATACGTGGCCGACGGGAAGGAAAAGCAGTTCGATTTGCTGAAAGATTGTCTGACGGTCGAGCGAAGCGCGGTCCCGCGGGCGGAGCTAGGCGAGGCCCTCGGTCTGGAACCTGCCGCGGCGCGAGTCGCGGCGCA
>JBGTNO010000255.1:0-3340 GCA_041743065.1 Chthoniobacterales bacterium | reverse complement strand
CGTTTCCCCAGCGCAGATGGGGGGGGAAGCGGACAGGATGTCCGCGCTCCATGAAAGCCGCTTTTCGTTGAGACTTGCCCGAAGCGCTGCTATGGCTCCCTGCCATGCGCGCGATTCTAGCTCTGGAAGATGGACGAATTTTTCACGGTTGCTCCTTTGGCGCTGTCGGCACTTCGATGGGCGAGGTGGTTTTCAACACCTCGATGACCGGCTATCAGGAGGTGCTGACCGATCCCTCCTATCGTGGCCAGATTGTGGCCATGACCTATCCGCTCATCGGCAATTACGGGATCAACGAACTCGATAACGAAAGCTACGAACCGCATGTGCGCGGATTCGTGATCGAGGAATTGAGCCCGATGGCCAGCAACTGGCGCTCGCGGAAATCGTTGCCCGATTACCTGAAAGAGCACGGCATCATCGGCATCGAGGGCATCGACACGCGGGCGCTCACGCGGCATTTGCGGGAGAAAGGGGCCATGCGCGCTTGTCTCACCACGGAGCTGGACGACAAGGGGGCGGTGGCCCAGGCCAAGGACAGCGATGAGATGGCCGGGATGGATTACGTGAAAGAAGTCACAGCCAAGGAAAAATACGATTGGGATCCCAAGGATCGGCTCAGCCGCCAGTGGACCATCATCCGCAATCTCGATGTGGAAGTGGAGGAGGGCGACCACGGCGAGATTTTCGAGAAACTGCCCGAGGTGAAATACCAGGTGGTCGCCTACGATTTCGGCATCAAGCACAACATCCTCCGGAATCTACGGCAGCATGGTTTCAAGGTGCGGGTCGTGCCGGCGACCATGGCGGCGAAAGACGTGCTGGCGCTGAAACCGGACGGCGTTTTCCTCTCGAACGGCCCCGGGGATCCGGCGGCGCTCGATTACGTGCATGAAAATCTGCGCGGACTGATGGGAAAGACGCCGGTCTTCGGCATCTGCCTCGGCCACCAGATGCTGGCCTACGCGCTCGGCGGCAAGACCTACAAGCTGAAGTTCGGCCACCACGGCGGCAATCAGCCGGTGCGGGATCTGAAGACGGGAAAAGTGGCCATCACCTCGCAAAATCACGGTTTCGCGGTTGATCCCGACTCCCTGCCGCCGGAAATGGAGGTCACGCATCTCAACCTGAACGACCAGACCGTGGAGGGCATGCGTCACCGCGAGTTGCCGGTATTCAGCGTGCAGTATCACCCCGAGGCCGCGCCCGGCCCCCACGATGCCAATTATTTTTTCGGCGAGTTCGGCCAGCTGATCGAGGACTCCCGCTGAGGCTCGCCCTGGGACGCGACCTTTGGCCGCCATTTCCCGTCATTTCCCGATTGCCAAGCCCCACTCCTCCGCGTAATTTTCACGCCCTCAGTCGGCGAAACATCCGCTACGGGAGACGAAAGCGCGGTTAGCTCAGTGGTAGAGCACCTCCCTGACACGGAGGGGGTCACTGGTTCGAACCCAGTATCGCGCACCGTTTTTATCGAGGGCAAGGCGATCGGATCGCTCTCGCCTTTTTCGGATTTTAGTTTCCGATCCGCGACCTTTCCGAAGGATTGCTTCCGGCTCCCCAACCGGCCGCGCCCACCCCGTCATGAAAGTCCCCGAACACCTCCACGAAGCCCAAACCGCCGAACCCGTCCGCCACCTTTACCGGGAGCGCCTCGGCGGCGAGCCCACCGCCATCGGCTACGCGCCGGGCCGGATCGAAGTGATCGGGAACCACACCGATTATAACGGCGGCAGCGTGCTCGGTGCCGCTGTGGACATGGGGATTCACGTCGCTGCTGGCCTGCGGGAGGATTCGCAGTGCCGCCTCGCCAGTGCGGGCTACGAAGCGCAAGTGGTGGTGCCGCTAAACGCCATCTCGCCGCGCTCCGGAGCCGAGAGCTGGGCGAACTATTCTCTCGGCATCGCCCACACCCTGCTCGCCGAAGGCTACCCCGTCACGAACGGCTTCCAACTCGCCACCGCCAGCACCCTGCCCTCCGGAGCCGGCATGAGCAGCAGTGCCGCCCTGGAACTCGCCACCGCCTCCGCCCTCGCCGCGCTCTTTGGCTTCGAACTCGACCGGGCCACCCTCGCTCGAATCGGGCGACGGACGGAAAACGAATTCGTGGGCGTGCCCTGCGGCATTCTCGATCAGGGCGTATCCGCCTTTGGAGCCGAAGATCACCTCGTCCACATCGACTGTCTCACGGAAACCTTCCGGCAGGTGCCCATGCCCTCCGGCTGCCAGTTCTGGATTTTCAATTCCAACCAGAAACATTCGCTCGTGGAGTCGCGCTACGCCGACCGCCACCGCGAATGCGGCGAAGCGTTTGCCCTCCTGCAAAAGACGAGCCCGGAAGCCGCCTGCCTCGCGCGCATCGATCCCGAAATCGTCCGCCAGCAGCGCGAGGCTCTGGGCGACGTGCGCTACCGGCGGGCTCTCCACATCACCCAGGAAAACCAGCGCGTCGCCCAGGCCATCGCCGCCCTCGAGGCCGGGGATCTGCCCGCGCTCGGCCGGCTCCTGACCGCCTCGCACGAAAGTTCCCGCCGCCTCTTCGAAAACAGTGTGCCCGCACTCGATTTCCTCGTCGGCCAGGTCATCGCCCAGCCCGGCGTCTTCGGAGCGCGGCTGACCGGCGGCGGCTTCGGGGGCGCGGTCATGGCGCTGACCGATGAACGTTTCGCTGCTCAACAAGGCTCCGCTGCCGTCGAGCGCGCCTTCGCCGACCGGTTCGAGATCTATCCCACCATCTTCCACTGCCGCGCCGGAGCCGGCGCGACCACCTTGTTACACCCGGCCATCGGTTAAGGACGACCCGGAACCCGGCTGAGTAACTGGTGGCCTTCTCGCATCAAGACATGCTCCCTCCTCCCTCCGATGCCGCGCGGCGCTATCCGCTCATGGCGCCCATGCGGAAAAGAAGCGCCTTGCCCACCATAGCCGAGTCCTTTTCAAGTCAACTCTGATCGCCCGCTCCAGCATGGCGGATTCAGTGAACTGGGCGTCGCGCCCGAGTGCAGCGGCGCGGGGGCCGAATTTGTCCCTCGCCTTCGCTGTGATCGCTGAGGCCAACGAAACCGGGAAGGGAGGCTGAAAGGGCGAAGATAGCAATCTGGGGAAGGTTTTTAGCAATCTCCGGACAGCGGAGCCGGGGGCTTTGGCTTAGGATGCGGGCCTTGTCGAACTCCGCATGATTGATTCTTCCGCTTCCGCTCTCTCCTTCAAAGACGATTATTTCCGGCAGTCCCCGGCTTCCCGGTTGACGATTCCCGTCGCGGCCTGGGTCGCGCTGGGATTGGCGCTCGCCGTGGTGGTGGCGCTGCTGGTCTGGCAGGGCATCGTGGCGCAGGGCGTG
>JBGTNO010000254.1:0-5914 GCA_041743065.1 Chthoniobacterales bacterium | reverse complement strand
GGCGCAGCCACCGCCAAAAGCCCGCGAGCCACACCACCACCGACTTCGCCGCCCGCATGTCAGCCGATCATGCCCGCCGCGCCGTGAGCGCCGTCACCGCCCGCCGCCCCAATTTCAAATCGCCTTCGTGAATACGCCCTGAGTCTAATGTAACGCGATAGATTGCGTATCGCTCTAGGTTCGTTGGTGCGATAATGCGAGGGCACGGCAAATCGATATCGCATCACTCTGACGGAGTCCGAACGTGAGTATTTGAGCGCGCTGGGCAGAACATCCAAAACCGATGCCAAGCGATAGGTGCATGCTCGAACGCGGCTGCTTTGCGACGTGGGTGAGCACGCACGGGTGGGGACCGCGTGGAGGGTGGCGGATGTCGCTCGCGCCCTGGGAATCGGCGTTCGCACCGTCGAACCCATCAAGGAGCGCTCGAGCCGCTGGGTGGACGCAGACATCTAGACCCTAAGGAAGCGCGATTTTGATCGCGGAATGGGCGTAAAAAACTCGAAATGCCCTTAAATTCTTGGTAGTTTAAATGTTTGTCGGTAAGTCCGCGATGCTCCAAACCGCCCTTCTCGATTAGGGTTCCCGCAGTGAGCGTGCGCTCAAATCCGCCATCGCCATCATGTATGTCGAGGGCGTGAGCACCCGCCGCGTCACCAAAATCATGGAAAAACTCTGCGGCTTCCAGATCTCCTCCGGGCAAGTCTCCCACCTCACCAAGGGGCTCGACGTGGAGTTCGTCAAATGGCGCGCTCGTCCACTTCCCGAGATTCTCTATCTCACCCTCGACGCCACCTACTACAAGGTCCGGATCGACGGTGTGGTCATCGGGGAGAGGGTCGTCTTACGCCGCCGGAGGGCCTCATCGCGCTGATGCGGGGAGTGATTACCGAATTCCCCCGCGTCCGACGGCGCTGAATGAAGAGGTAAATGCTGGAACTGTTGCTCAGCTCTTTTTTCGCAAAAGAACTGGTTTAGTCCGTGGGGTGACCGGAAAGGCGGACGACGGTGGCGGGGTCGAGGGGCTGGCAGCGGCGGTAGCCTTCGCCCTGGCGGGGGAGCTGGGTCAGGAATACGCCGCGCTCTTCGGGGGTGGAAAAGTCGAGGCCGATGAGGGCGCGCCCGATGCGCTCGCCGGATTGGCGGTAATTGAAATAGGCGATGCTGGCGCGGCCGCGGATCTGGCGGTCGAGGAAGTCGTGCAGGGCGCCGGAGCGCTCGTAGAAGTCGAGGCGGAGAAAAGTGGGACAGGTGAGGAGGTCGCCGCGCAGAGGGATGGCGCGGAAGGTGATGTCGATGGCGCCGGTGAGGTCCTCCCACTCGTAACCGGCGGCGGTGAGGCCGTCGGGGAGAGTCTGAAGCGCGGCGGGATCGGCGGCGCTGATGGTGAAGATGGGCCACGCGTGGGAGGGATCGCTTTTGCCATACTGAAAGTCGGTAAGGTCGAACCCACGCAGGCAGGTATCGAGCAGGGCGAGCATGGTGCCGGGGGCTTCGCCGATGCGGATGCGGAGGGAGCGGGCGTGGCCGCCGGGCGCGCCCTGGGACTGGGCGATGAGGCCGAGCTGCAGGAAGTCGATATTCGCGCCAGTGACAATAATGAGGACACGCTGGCCAGCGAGGGTGGCGCGATTTTTCAGAAGGGCGGCGAGACCCATGGCGCCAGAGGGCTCGGAGATGCAGCGGAGGCGTTCCCAGAGCAGGCGGATGGCGGCGCTGACTTCGGCGTTGGTGACGGTCTCGATGCGGTCGAGAGTGTGGCGGCAGATCTCGTAAGGCAGGGCGCCGGCGGTGCGGACGGCGGTGCCATCGCAGAAGATATCGAGGTCGGTGAGCGGGACGGGTTTCCCGGCGGTGAGGGCGGCCTGCATGGAGGCCTGGTCTTCACCTTCGACGCCAATGATCTGGAGGTGGGGCCAGTGCACGCGGAACCAATTGGAGACGGCGGAGGCCATGCCGCCGCCGCCGATTTGCAGGTAGGCGGTGTGAAAAGGGCCGTGGCCAGAAAGGACGACCTCGTCGGCGATGGTCCCCTGCCCGGCCATGACGGCGAGGTCGTCGTAGGCAGGCACGAAGATGGCGCCGGCCTCTTGCTCGGCGGCGCGGGCGGCGGTGACGGCTTCGTCGTAGCTGTCGCCAGTGAGCTCGAGGGTGACGTTTTCGCCGCCATGGAGACGGACGGCTTCCTGTTTCACGCGCGGGGTGGAGCGGGGCATGAAGACGCGGGCTTGAAGGCCGAGGGCGCGGGCGGCGAGGGCGACACCCTGGCCATGATTACCGGCGGAGGCGGTGACGACCCCGCGGGCGGTTTCGGCGGGGGTGAGGAGAGCCATGCGATTGCAGGCACCGCGCCATTTATAGGATTTCACGGCGGACAGGTCTTCGCGTTTCACCCAGATCTCGGGAGCGGGCTCCGGGCCTGGTAAATAGAGGCGCTCGAGCGGGGTGGGTCGGCCGAAACGATAGACGCGTTCGCGGGCGAACAGAGTTTCCCGCCGGAGGCGGCGGTCGAGGGGCAGGTCGGCTGGATCCATTGTCGGCTCCAAGTCGTAACCCGCCCGGAACCGCTCGGCAACTCACACTCGGCCGTGTTACCGGGAGCGCGAATCGCCAGCTTCCGGTCGGATCGATCGTGTTGGTGACGCAAATTCTGATCCGTGGTGATCAGAAGTCGGGCCATTGCCGCTCCGGCGTTCGCTCGAATCCGTCAGCGCCTGTGCATGGCTCACGCCCTCATACCCATCCGACCGCCGGTGGGTGCTCTCCCAAGAGGGCCAGCCCGCGTCGCAGATTCACCGCTTCCTCTCGACTGAGCTGCAGGCGTTCCATCGTCGCGCGACCGATCAAAAAAAGGCGCAAGCCCCAAGGAGGGGCTGCCTTCTGCTGCCCGGCAACCCCGGCACCCAAACGGAGTCCCCCTTCTCCATTCTTATCTGGCAGCAGAAGGCAGCCACTCCTTGACCGCCGGCAAGAATCATCGCCTTACTTTTTCCTCCAGACCGGGCGGGCGTGCTCGGTAATCTCGGCATCGAGTTCTTTCATCCGGGCGGCCATGGCATCGACTTTGTCCGGGTTTGCGGGTGCCAGGTTGTTGGTTTCGGAAATGTCTTCCTCCAGATTGAAGAGGAGAGGGCCTTTCCCACGGACGAGCAATTTCCAATCGCCCGCACGGATGCCATCGAGACCGCCGTTCGCGTTGTAGTAGAGGAATTCCTTGCGGGGAGAGGGTGCGTCCCCGGTGATGGTGGACGAAACGTCGAGGCCGTCGATTTCGATACCGGAGGGCAGTTCGCTATCCGCTAGTGAGGCAAGGGTCGGGAGCAGATCAATGGTGGATATAAGCGCATCGCTGGTGGTTCCCGCAGGGATACGGCCGGGTGCCCACATCACGCACGGGACGCGGTGGCCGCCCTCGAAGGTGGTCATTTTCCCACCCCGCAGGGGAAGGGCGCTGCCACCGTGGTTCTTGAACTGGAGCCACGGCCCATTGTCGCTGGTGAAAATGATATAGGTGTTTTCCGCGAGGCCCAGCTCCCGCACCTTTTCCACAAGCCGGCCGACCTCCGCGTCGATGTGCTCGATGACGGCCTGGTAGGCGTTTTTCGGATCGGGATCATACGCATCCTCCGGCACGAAGAGCGGGATGTGCGGCATGCTGTGCGGTAGGTAGAGGAAAAAGGGCTTGTCCTTGTTCGCGGTGACGAACCCGATGGCCTTGTCGGTATAGCGGCGGGTGATGGTGCGCTGGTTCACCGGCAGCTCGATGATTTCCCCGTTCTCGACCAGGGGGGTGTTCCATTTTTTCACATACTCGTCCTGGTTCAGCCAGCTCTCGTCGATACCCGGATTCACCTTTCCCTTGTTGTCGGGATGGTGCATGTCGTTCGAGTAGGGGATGCCGTAATAGGAGTCGAAGCCGTTGGCGCGCGGAAGGGTCTCGGGATGGTGGCCGAGATGCCATTTCCCGATCGCGGCGGTGGCGTAGCCGAGGGATTTGAAATGGTCGGCGATGGTGTATTCCTCCGGGTTCAGGCCGTAGTCGGACTGCGGGAAGAGCACGTGTTTGTGCATGCCCACCCGCTTCGGATAGGAGCCGGTGAGAAGCGCGGCACGGGAGGGCGAGCACACCGAGCTGGCGACCATGAAACTGGTGAACTTCCGGCCTTCCTTCGCGAGGAGGTCGATGTTCGGGGTTTCGATGTTCGGCGAACCGAAGCAGCCGAGGTCGTTGTAGCCCTGGTCGTCGGTGAAGATGATGATGAAATTCGGTTTCGCGGCGGAGGCGGCGAGGGAGGCGCAAACGGAAAGGACGGGGATCAGGATTTTTTTCATGGGCTGGGCGGATGGTTGCCACCATGCGATGCCGGGATCAAGGCGATTCAAAAGTTAGCGGCCCCGCGTGCCGCCGGTCGTGAAGACTCGGAACTTTTTTAATTGCCTCTGAAATTTCATCCATGAGTTCGAGCACTCTATCTTTGTTGTTGGGCGACCACCAGTTTCATCAGGGTTACTCACTCGTCTTGCTCAAAGAACATGTAAGAGAGTTGCACAAGCTTTCCCGGCCGGTCCAGGCAGCCCTCTTTCAAGAGGTGATGACCGCCACCCAAGCCCTCGTTCAAACTTTTCAGCCCTGGAGGATGGATCATGCGTGTTATGGCAATGCGGAGGAGCATATTCCCACTGGCACTTGTTCCCTCGTTACGATTCCCCGCCTGACCATCGCCGCATCCCTGGCACCATTCTCACGAGTTTAAGAACAACCTCATCGACCCGCAAACCACCCGGAATTTGGTGCAACGAATTCGAAAAAGTATAGCGTAAGACGAAATCCCCGCATAACTCTGGTTGAAGAAGCCTCGCCAGAAACGCCTGAGGGAGAATTCCCTATCCCGGATATGTCACGCTCTGGCGGTCCAGTGTCGCGAGATTGTCTGCGTCCAAGGTCAATGAACGGGCTGGGCTGGCGGCTCGGGTGCTCTAGCAGCCGAGCTGACAGGCCCAAACGGTTCACTGGACCGCTTGGTTCGCTTTTTTGCTTATCTCGTGCCTTAAAGTCGTCACGGTCTCATCGAAAGAAAATCCTGCTGCTGCGAGTGGAGTCTTTGACTCGACGAACTCGCGCCACACAAAAAGAGTGAAATCGGCAGCGTCTGGGTTGGTGCCAAAATCGGGATTGTAGAGAGAGTCGAGACAGCGATAGCGAGGATGATCTCTCAACATGTCTTTTATCCATGCATAGATAGGAATAATGTGAAAGTGCAGGGCAACCCCTGGGGTGACTCCATAGCGACTGGTAAAAATATAATCTGGCTTGAAACAAGCCAGGATGCTCTGGGTAGCTAGGGCTATAACCGGTCCCAGGTCTGTCAAAGCAGTTTCAGCGAGATCATGAAACTGTGAGGCGCCGGAGACGGGGGAAAGCATGAGATACCCAGGAATCTTTGCGTCCAGATTGTGATTCAGAATCCAATGAGGAGACCTAAAAATTACGGAGTTATCTGGAGGGGTGAATTCCATGGGTTTTATTTCAAACAACGGGGTTGCGGCGACTGGGGACTATATATTTCACCATGAATCCAATGCGGTCTGGTAAAGGAACTGCAAGCCGCTGTCCGGCACGGAAAAACTGTCAAGCACACGGTGCCTCCAGGTTCTCCGTTTCGCTCAGGATCTGTCGGAGGTAATCGAGTGTTTCATCGAAATCCGCGCCGTCCGCCGGCTGTTTTACCGACAGGCCTGGATTCGGCCGGGTCAGCCATGCCCGGTCAATCAGGCTCCGCCACGGCGGCTTCACGCGCTTCTTCGCCCACTCCGCGCCACGGCGCTTCGAGCCGACTGATTTCGTGACGAGATCGCACCACATCCGGCAGTAATTAAGGACTATGAAGCCTTGATAAAAACGATTCCGCCAGGG
>JBGTNO010000253.1:0-17253 GCA_041743065.1 Chthoniobacterales bacterium | reverse complement strand
GGCGCAGCCACCGCCAAAAGCCCGCGAGCCACACCACCACCGACTTCGCCGCCCGCATGTCAGCCGATCATGCCCGCCGCGCCGTGAGCGCCGTCACCGCCCGCCGCCCCAATTTCAAATCGCCTTCGTGAATACGCCCTGGTTTCTGCGGGTGAGGTTGCGTTGTCGCTTGGCGCGCGCGCGAGTTTTGCTAAGGTCGGACTTTCCCATGTATCCGCGCACCCCGATGAAATTGACGATCTATCTGTTGAGCGGGGTCCTATTTTTCTTTTCCCTCACTGGCTGCGGGCGCAAGCGGGAGGGGGAGGTCATTGAGAGCCCAAGCGTGCCTTCCTCGACAGAGCCGGCGCCGGCCGGGCTCCGCAACCCGCCGGAGAACTTGGGTGCCGGGGAGCCCGCGCCCCCCCTTTCCAGCCCGCCGCCGACCTCTGGGGTCGCCGCCTCCGATCGCGATCTCCTCGAGAGTATGCCCAACGGCGAAACCCTGCCGGCGACCGCCGTGGGGGCTTCCAATTCCCGGCCCGCCGCGGAGAGCAAACCGGGCGCGACCACTGGCTATGAGGCTTGGTTCGAGCGCTACGGGCTCGATCTCAACGATCCCAAGATGCTGGATAGCGACGCCGACGGCGATGGCTACTCGAACCGCGACGAGTTTCTGGTCGATACCGATCCCACCGATGCGACTTCGCGACCGGGCTTTCACCCGGTGATGCGACTGGTTTCCTTCGAGGAAGTCGATCTGCCGATGCTGGTGACCGCGGTCAACGGCCGGCGCGCCACCATCCGCAACGGCGACACCGGGGAAACCGCCACGGTGGAGAAGGGCGACACTATTCCCGGCACCGACTACGTGGTCGATCAGGTCACCGAACAGGTCGAGAGCGACAAATTCGGGGAAATGGCGGACGTTTCCCGCGTGGTCGGGCGCGATCCCACCAGCGGGGAGCTGATTAATTTCATGATCGGGATGCGCCCCCGCTCGCAGGCCACTTCGGCGCGCCTCGTCTCGACTCAGGATCCCGCCGTGTCGGTGGAGATCCGGCAGGGCCGGGAGTTTGACTGGACTGGCGCCGGCGGGGGCCGTTATCTGGTGGTGGATTTACGCCCGGAACAAGCCGTGGTGAAGCAACTCGATACCGGCGATGTATTCACCGTATCTCTGGAACGCCCGAAGCGGTGACGAACTACGATTTTCCTTCGAGCGGGATTTTCCAACTCGGCGCCTCGGCGCCCATGCGCTCGCCAAGCCAGAATTCACTTCATTAAAAACCAACCATTCCTATTATGAACGAAGATATTGAGACTCAGACCGATTTTGACAGTTACCGCGTGAAAGCCGAAGATCTGGTGCGCGAAAGCCCCGCCCAAGCCGCCGCCGCCGCTCTGGTGGCGGGCTTTGCCCTCGCCCTGCTCCCGATCGGCAGCATTCTGATGGGCATTATCCGTCTCAGCCTGAGCCTCGCTTTCGCGCTGGTGAAGCCGGCGCTGCTCGTTTTCGGGGCCATCAAGGTCTATGAAGAATGCAACGCCCGCTGGGGCTTGGACGAGAGCGGTCCGGAAGTTTAATTTTCCGGTCTTCCAGGCTGATCCGTTGTTGCGGGATCGGGATGGGAAGCGTTTGGCGACAGCCGTGGACGCTGAATTCCTCGCTGGCCAATTGATCCAACCTGCTCTACTTCTACAGCTCATGTTTCGCCGGACCTGCCTTCTTCTTGCCGTGGCGAGCGTGGGAATGGTATCCGGCTCGAACTGGGCGGAGCCGTCTCCCACTGAGACGCCGACTCCGGCCGCCAGCCCTTCGCCAGCCTCCGCTGCAGAGTCCGCGAGCGGCGAGTCCGAGACCAAGCTGCTTCCCGCCGGCACTTTCACCGAGACGGACCGCGAGGCCGCCCTCCGGCTGGATTCGCTGACCGTTCCCACTTCGGGCGAGCTGCTCACCGCCATCGGCAAGGTGGCGCAGCCCAACTGGCAGAGCGTTTATCGCAAGCCGATTCCGACCAGTTTTACCAGCCGGGCTCAACTCGCCCTCAATCTCGGCGGCCTGATTGCCGACGGTTATCTCGCCGTCGAAGCGGCCGATGCCCAGCAGGTGAAAAATATGGGCCGCGACATCATCAACGTCGCACGCGCGCTCGGCGTCAGTGAGAACGTGCTCGGGCGCGGCGGCAGCATCACCGATTTCGCGGATAATAACGAGTGGAGCGTGCTCAAGGAGGAGCTCGAGGCGACGCAAAACGAGGTGAAGCTGGCCATGATCGAGCAGGGCGACAAAGATCTCGTGATTCTTGTCTCCCTCGGCGGCTGGATCCGCGGGACCGAGATCGTCAGCGCCTGGATGTCGGCCAACTACGCTCCCGATGCCGCCAGGCTGCTGCGCCAGCCTGGCATTGTCGGCTTCATGCGCTCGCGGATCGACGCACTTCCCGAGCGCATCCAGAAGGATCCGCTCGTCAAGAAGACCGCCGCGGAGCTGGGCGGCATCGAAAAACTGGTCTCATTCCCTGCCAGCGAGCCTCCCTCGCGGGAGCAGGTCGATCAGTTGCGAGTCGCCGTTTCGCAGCTCGTTCAGGAAATTGTGGACCCGGCCACGCAATGAAGCTTTTTCGCCTTTTTCTACTGGCCGGCTGCACGGCGCTGACGGCGGTGGCGCAAACCCCGGACCCAGCACCCGCGGTGGAAAAGCCCGCAGTCGCCACCGACGCGGAAGTCGCCGCTCGAGAGACCGCGCTCACGCTGGCCGGAGCCTTCGCCAATAACGGATTCAAGGTGCGCGACGGCTACTGGTCCGGCACGCTGGAGAAAGGCGGCAAAAAGGCGATCGAGGTGAATCTCTACGCCGGAAACGAATATTGGTTTTCGCTGGGAGCCAGCGCGGAAGCCAGCGCGGTGGAGGTGAAAGTTTTCAATGAAGAGGGCGCTCAGGTAAATACCGAGAGCTACACGGAAGGCATGACGGCAGCCGCCGGTTTCCGACCCGAGGCCAGTGGACCTTACTATCTGCAGATCGGGGGGACGACCGGAGCGGACGCCACTTTCTGTCTGGTCTATTCCTACAAGTAGTCTTCGCCTCGTCCGATCATGGCCGCCACCGCCACCACCGAAAAAACCCGGGGCCCCTGGGTCCGGCAATATTCCATCTTCCTGCAGAACAAGGTCGGGGCCTTGCTGGATGTGGTAAAACTGCTCAACGAAAATTCCGTGCACGTTCTGGCGCTGAACGTGCAGGATTCCGCCGACTCGGCGATTGTCCGCATCGTGACCAGCGATCCCGACCACGTGCAGGAACTCTTCGAGGTGCATGACATCGCCTACTCCACCACCGAATTCGTGGTCGTGGAATTGAAGGAAGGCGCCAGCCAGTTGGGAAAATTGCTGACTTCGCTCCTCATGGCCGAAGTGAATATCCACGGCTGTTACGCCTTGCTGAGCAGGCCTCGGGGGAACTCGGCGCTGGCCGTCCACGTGGAGGATAATGAGTGCGCCTCCGCCGTTTTGCTCGGCCAGGGTTTTCGGATTTTGAGCCAGAGCGACCTGTCCCGCTAAGAGAGCGCTCTGAAGCCCGAAATCGCGCCCGAAATAAACGCGAAAATTTCTTGCGAGATACTCACGGCGGGTCCACCTTGCGAATCTTTAACAATTAAGGACATTTATTAGTATTTTTTATGACAGCGAAAGCCTCCTTCAAACCCCGCAATGCCCAGAAACGCAAGGACGCCGAGCGGCTCGCGGATATCTTCACCGTGCTGCACCGGGGCTTTATCACCCGTCTCTCGCGTGAGCTTCTCCGCGGCAGCGTTTCCTACCCGCAGTATTTTCTGCTGAGTTATCTGGACCAAACCGACCATCTCAGCATGTCCGAGATCGCCGCGCGGATGGGGCATACCACCGCCGCCGCCACCGGTCTGGTGGACCGTCTCGAAAATCTCGGCCTGGTCAAGCGCGTGCACGCTTCCGACGACCGCCGCAAGATTAATGTGAATTCCACTCCGGCCGGTCACGAACTGGTCATGAAAGTCCGCGAGGACATGGTGTCCAACTTCCTCGACCGGATGGAAGATCTCGACGCCGGGGAACAGCAGGCGTGGGTGCAGATCTACGAAAAAATCATCAAAGTCTCTACGGATGCGGGTGAGGACTGATCGCGGTCCTCAGTTTTACCTAATCCTGGCCTTGGGGGCGGCGGCCCTGCTCCTGAATCCCCCTCCAGTCTTCGCGGAAAATGGCCCCGTGCCGGCCGACGCGGCGGTCCAGCAACTGACGCTGGACGAAGCGGTGCAATTGGCTCTCCGCCAGAACCCGACCGTTCGTACGGCGCTGCAGGAGATCGAGCGAACGCGTGGGTTGGTCATCGAAATCCGCGCGCAAGCCCTGCCGCAGGTCACGCTGACCGGCAATTACAGCCAGCAGGATCCCAACCTGCTGGAGTCGCCCGGCGGCTTTGGCTCGTCGCAGTCCCAGGCCAGCGCCCAGCCTTCACCGACCCCGGATCCCCCCGCCACCGGCGACGACACGACCGTGCCCGGGTTGACGGATCAGACTGCGGCCAGCTCGGGCCGCAGCCAGCGCGGCTCGTCCGCCTCCTTCGGGAGCGACAAGTCCTGGCAGATCTCCGTGCAGGCCCGGCAGGTCCTCTACGCCGGCGGGCAGGTGCGGTCCGCCCTGCGCATCGCCCGGTATCAGGAAGACAGCAGTTATTTCCAGCTCCTGGAAACGGTCAGCACCGTCATCGCCGATGTGCGGAAAGCATTCTATCAGGTGCTGCTCAACCGCGCCTTGATCGGCGTGCAGGAGCAGTCCGTCGAGCTCCTGCGCCAGCAGCTCGACGAGCAGAACAGCCGCTTCGAAGTTGGCACCGTCCCCCGTTTCAATGTCCTCCGCGCCGAAGTCGAGCTGGCTAACGTCCAGCCCGATCTCATCCGCGCGCGCAACGCCTACCTCGTCGCGCGGCTCCAGTTGGCGCGGCTGCTCGGCGTGCCCAGCAACTCCGGCGGGGACGAAGTGCGGCCGCCGGTCGATGCGGTGGGACGGCTGGAGACCTCCCGCCGTCCCGTGCCGCTCAGTCAGGCCCTCGCGCTGGCCCGCGTGCAGCGCCCTTTTCTGAAAGTGCAGCGCAAGACCATCCTCATCGAGGCTGAGAATATCACCCAGGCTCTGGCCGGTTATAAGCCGAGGATTTACGGCTCCGCCGGCTACACCGTCCGCAATTCCAGCCTGAGCGACGACCTGCGGGAGACCGTCCATGGCTGGTTCTTCGGCATCGAGGGTTCGTGGGCGATCTTCGACGGCTTCGCGACCTACGGAAAAACCAAACAGGCCAGGGCGCGGCTGGAGTCCGCCAAGATCAATTACGACGATTCTGTGCTCCAAGTGGAACTGGAAGTGCAGGACGCCCTGACGCGTTTGCGGGCCGCTCGCGCGCTGGTGCGGAGTCAGGTCAAAAATCAGGAGCAGGCGATGGAGGCGCTTCGGTTATCCCGTGAGCGTCTGGATGTCGGAGCGGGCACGCAACTCGAGGTGCTCGACGCCCGCGTCGCCCTCACCCGCGCGCAGGCCACGGAAGTGCAGGCCCGCTACGATTACAATGCCGCCTTGGCCGATTTCGAGCGCGCCACCGGCGACTCGACGCAGTATGACGCGGGTTTCGACGATCCCCTGGTGCGTCGGAAGCGGTGACCTCGGCTCCTCTGGAAACGTTTGCCGAGCTGGAGGCGACCGGCGTGGTCCGGCATGCCTTCATCCAGCGCGTGCCGGGGATCGAGGTGAGGGCGGATCGCGCGGAAGCGCTGCGGCGGCTCGAAAAGATCCACCTCCAGACCATCGAAGAGATGGGATGGGCCGACCGGCGGCTCATCCGCGCGGAACAAGTGCACGGCCACCGCGTTATCCGGGTGGACGGAAACACGGAGGTCCCCGTGTCGGCAGCGGATGGCCTGGTGAGCGACGACCCCAGCGTCGTCCTCGGGATTTACGTCGCGGATTGCGGCGCCCTCTACCTGGTGGATCCCGTCGCTCGCGCGGTCGGGCTCTGCCACTCCGGACGCCAAGGCACTGAGCTGAACATCGCCGGTCAGACCATCGCCCAAATGGTGGAATCCTTCGGTACCGAACCGGCGAATCTGACCGTGGTGCTGGGACCGTGCATTCGCCCCCCTCATTACGAAGTGGATTTTGCCCGCACTATTGGGGAACAGGTCCGGGCCGCGGGAGTGCGGCGATATTTCGATTCCGGCGCCTGCACCTTTGCCGATCCGGAACGTTATTACTCCTACCGCCGTGAACAGGGACGCACCGGCCGGCTGCTGGCGGTTCTTGCCTTGGCGCGCTGACATCGCCAACATTCCGGGCCGATGCAACGACGGTTCGACCCAGACTTTCCCGAGATGATGGACCATCCGGATCCAGATCCGGAGGAGTTGCGCGAAGGCCTGGTGAATCTGGAGAAGATCAATCGACACTTCGGCTGCCACCGGCTCCTGAAAATGTTCCTGCACGGCTGGCTGCAGCCCGGCCGCTCCTACCGGCTCCTCGATATGGCCACCGGCTACGGGGATATCCCGCGCATGATTATCCGCTGGGGCCGCCGGCACGATATTAGCATCCGGATCGACGCCATCGACCTGCGCAAGCCCACCCTCGATCTCGCCCGCGAAGCCAGCGCCGACTATCCGGAGATCGATTTCATCCAGGCCGACGCGCTCACCTACGAGGCGCCCGCCACCTACGATCTGGTGCTGTGCACCCTGGCGCTGCACCATTTTTCGGAAGCCGACGCCGTTCGCCTTTTGCGCGCCGCCTCCCAGCTCTCGCATCGCCACGTGCTGATCTCGGATCTGGAGCGCGGCCGCTTTTCGCAGGCCGCCATCTGGCTCATGACGCAGTTCCTCTACCGCGAGCCGATGACGCGGCACGATGCCCGCCTTTCCATCGAGCGCGCCTTTTCCTTTCGCGAACTGCGCGACCTGGCCGAACGCGCCGGCTGGAGCGCCTTCGTCCAGCGCCATTTCTTCCCCGCGCGCCAGGCCGTCTGGCTTTCCGAAGAGCAGGCCGCCCCCGCGCTCGATCTCGAGATCGGTCCCGAGCTGGCCTGAAGTCTTATCCGCTCGACGCGCCGCCCTCTTCCGGGCAAGATCGGCCTGTCACCACCCTGGAGGACTCATCCTATGTTCAAACGTCTAGGCAATCTTGTGCGCGGTTTCTTCGGTCTAATGATCGGCGGAATGGAGCAGCAAAATCCCGAAGCTCTGCTCGACGTGGAGAAGGAAAATCTCCGCGCCCAGATCGGCAAATATAACGAAGGCCTGGCCGCTCACGCCGGCCTCTGCGAGCGGCTGATGTCGCAGGTGAAGAAGCTCGAAAGCGAGGAAGCCGATCTGAAAGCCAAGACCTCCGCCCACCTCCGGGCCGGTCATCGCGACGCCGCCGGCCAGAACGCCCTGCGCCTGCAAACCGTCTCGCGCGAACTCGCCGAAAACCGCACCCAGCTCGAAGCCGCGGAAAACACCTATCAAGAACTCGTCCGCGCCCGCGACGTCTCGGTCCGCGCCGCCCAGCAAAAGATTGAGCACCTGAAATCCGGCCTCACCGATTTGAAGGTGAAGAAAGCGCAGGCCGAGTTGACCGAGATGGCCAGCGGCATGGTCACCGAAATCGGCGGTGCCGGCGACACGCTCAACCGACTCCAGGAAATGGTCGAGGAAGAGCGGCAAAAAGCCGGAGGCCGCGCGCGCGTGGCGCGGGACAGCCTGAAAGCCAGTGACACGCTCCCCGACGAGACCGAGCAGCAGGCCCTGGCCGACCAGGCCCTGGCCGATTTCGCCGCCCGCGAAGGCATCGCCATGGAGGGCGAAATACCCGCTCCCGAGATCAAACGCTCGATGGGTCCGGAAACGAATAGCTGAGCCCGATGCCCGCACGGCTCCCAGTCTGGGCTCGCGAAATTATCGCGGCCTACGAGAGCGGCGCGGCCAGTCAGTTCGTGCTCTACGGGAATCTGCACGACCGTTTTTCCAGGGGAAATGGCTCCCTCGGCTCGCTGCGCGATTTCTTCATGGAAGAACTGCTGGCGCGGTTCGATGTGGTGCTCAGCTACGATCTGGGAAACGGCGTCCGCGTCGAGAAAGGGCGTGAGCTTTTCGGCCGGTGGCCCGGCCTGGCGGACGCCAACGCGCTCCCGAAAACCACCCGGGGCGGCATCGAGCTGCTGACCCGCTATTTTCGCTACGGCGCGAATCTCGCCGCGCTCGGGCAAGCGGCGCCGCGCGCCGCCTGCATCGTCTCCGCCGCCGATCTGGTCGCCGGTCATGGGCCTGCCACGCATGAACTCAGCGCGCTCGCCCTGCTTCTCCGCGAGTGGAGCCTCGATCCGCAGCTCACCGCGCACCCCCTCGCCACTTTTCTGCTCACGGAAAATTTGAACGATCTCCACCCGTTGCTGGCGGGACATGCGCGGGCGGCCCGCGTCGAGATTCCCCTTCCCGGCGAAGCCGAGCTGGAGCGCGCGCTGCACGGGTTGGCACCGGGCTATCCGCAAGCGCTGAGCGCCTTTTCCCATCGCCTCGGCGAACTGGCCGCCCAGCTCCGCGGCACCACTCTCGTCTCCGTGGAGAATCAGCTCAAACGGGCCGAATACGAAGATCGCTCCCTCCAGGAAAGTCAGCTTACGGGGATGCGGCGGCAGCTCGTCGAAGCCGAATGCGGCGGCCTGATCGAATTCATCGAGCCGCACCGCAGTCTCGATGATTTCCACGGCCAGCCGCTGCTGAAGCGGGCGCTGCGACAGGATCTCGCCCTCTGGCAAACCGGCGAGGCCGCCGCCATGCCCAAAGGGTATTTGATCTGCGGTCCGGTCGGCACTGGCAAGACCTACCTGGTGGAATGCCTCGCCGGCGAAGCCGCCGTGCCGGTGGTGAAGCTGGGCAATTTCCGCAACAAATGGATCGGCAGCACTGAAGGCAATCTCGAAAAAATCTTCCGGCTGCTGCGGGCGCTGGGACGCTGTTTCGTCTTCATCGATGAGGCCGACCAGGCCCTCGGAAAACGCGACACGGGCTCGAGCGACAGCGGATTATCCGGCCGGGTCTATTCGATGTTCGCCACCGAAATGAGCCGCGAGGAAAACCGCGGCCGCGTGATCTGGGTGCTCGGCACCAGCCGCCCCGATCTGGTGGAAGTGGATCTGAAACGCCCGGGCCGGATCGACGTGAAGCTGCCCGTTTTTCCGTGCGCCGATATCGTCGCGGCATTCGACCTGCTGGCCGCGCTCTGCGCCCGGCGCGGTCTCTCGTTCTCCGAAAGCGAGCGCGCGGAACTGGAGCCATCGATGCCGCCACTGCTCACGGCCGGCGCCGCGGAGGCGCTGGCCCTGAAGATCTACCGAATCGTCAAGGCCGACCGAGTCACCCCCGTGGAAGCCACGCGGAATTGTCTGAGCGACTACCGCCCCCCCGTCGCGCCCGGCATCCTGCGCGCCCAGATCGAGCTCGCCGTCGCCGAAGCGAGCGACCTGGCCTTGGTGCCCGACGTATTCCGCGAGATGGCGGCGAAATCCGACTGATCACACGCCCCGGCCCCTTCCCATCTGGAGCCGAGGGGATGTTTCCGGCGAGACGCCGGAAACGGCGGGCGAGACGCCCACCCTACCCGGGAAATGGGCTTCAGGGCGAAGGGGGCGGGACGGTCTTGAAGCGCTTGGGGGCGGCGAGGAAATAGAGGATCGCACCGAGGAAATTCACCATGAGGATGATCAGAATCCAGGTGATGCGTTGACCGGTGTTGAGCGCCGGATTATTCGCGCAATGAACGGCAGCGCAGAGCACTGGCACAATCATCAGGAGGATAAGGAAGATGATGAAAATGTCGGGACCCGCGAGAGTGAAGATGGACGCAATCATGGTTTTGATCTTTCCAAGGCGCGGGCTTTTCCGCGAGAGAATAGCGGGATGAGCAGTCAAACAAAATCAGCGATCTCTCCCACCCGCGCGGAGGATTTTCCCGAGTGGTATCAGCAGGTGGTGAAGGCGGGGGAGCTGGCGGAAAACTCGGACGTGCGTGGCTGCATGGTCATTAAGCCCTGGGGCTACGGCATCTGGGAACGGATGCAGGCGGCGCTGGACCGGATGTTGATGGCGTCGGGGCATCGCAATGCGTATTTCCCGCTCTTCATCCCGCTCAGCTATCTGTAAAAAGAGGCGGCGAATGTGGAGGGATTTGCCAAGGAATGCGCGGTGGTGACGCATCACCGCCTGGAGGCGGACGGGACGGGGAAGCTGATCCCGGCGGGGCCGCTGACGGAGCCGCTGGTGGTGCGGCCGACGAGCGAGACGATCATCGGGGCGACTTACGCGAAATGGGTGCAGTCGTATCGCGATCTGCCGATCCTCATTAACCAATGGGCGAATGTGGTGCGCTGGGAGATGCGGCCGCGGGTGTTTCTGCGGACGGCGGAGTTTCTCTGGCAGGAGGGGCACACGGCGCATGAAACGGAGGCGGAGGCGCTGGCGGAGACGGAGAAGATGCTGGGGGTGTATGAGACGTTCGCGCGGGACTGGCTGGCGCTGCCGGTGGTGGTGGGCGTGAAGTCGGAGGGGGAGCGCTTCCCGGGGGCGGTGAAGACGCTGTGCCTCGAGGCGATGGTGCAGGACCGGAAGGCGATCCAGGCGGGAACGTCGCATTTCCTGGGGCAGAATTTCGCGCGGGCGAGCGGGATAAAATTCCAGTCGCGCGCGGGGGTGGAGGAGCTGGCCTGGACGACGAGCTGGGGGGTGAGCACGCGGCTGATCGGCACGATCCTGATGGCGCACTCGGACGACGACGGGGTGGTGCTGCCGCCGCGGGTGGCGCCGGCGCAGGTGGCGATCCTTCCGATTTGTCCGAAACCGGAGACGCGCGAGGCGGTGATGGCGGCGGCGGAGAAGCTCCGGGACGAACTGGCGGGGCAGACGTTCCGCGGGGAGCCGGTGCGGGTGGAGCTGGACGCGCGCGAGGTGGGCGGCGGAACGAAGAGCTGGGACTGGATCAAAAAGGGCGTGCCGATCCGGGTGGAGCTGGGTCCGCGCGATCTGGAGAACGGGACGGTGGCGGTGGCGCGGCGGGACCGCGGGGTGAAGGAGAAGGAGTTTCTGGCGAACGCGGATTTTGTTTCCCGAGTGGGAGCGATGCTGCGGGAGATCCAGGATGGCCTGCTGGCGCGGGCGACGGAGGAACGCGACCGCCATACGGTGGAGATCGATACGAAGGAGGCGTTTTACGATTTCTTCACGCCGAAATCGCCGGGAGAAATCCACGGCGGCTTCGCGATGGCGCACTGGAACGGATCGGTGGCGGTGGAGGAGCGGATCAAGAACGACCTGAAGGTGACAATCCGGTGCATCCCGTTTGGCGGGGAGCCGGGAAGGTGTTTCATGACGGGGGAACCGAGCGCGCGGCGGGTGGTGTGGGCGAAGGCGTATTGAAGCGGGGCCGATGCCGGCCGAGCTTCAGCAGGGCCCCGATCTCCACCTCGCCCCAGGGCACCCGCGCCAGAATATCCGGCTCGTAACGCACTGGCCGCCATTACCGGCCCGTCCTTGATCATGCAGGCCGGGAGCACCAGATGCTCGCCTTGATCCTTGAACTGCTCCAGCGGAAAATAGCTTAGCCCCTTCACGCGTTCCCAAGCCTTGGCGGAAAAATTTTGACCGCGAATGGACGCGAAGGAACGCGAAGGGAAAAAGACGAAGTGGGTGAGATTCATGGGCGGGTCTCCGGCGCAAGAAAGTCCGCCGCTTCCGCTCCTGATTGGCGTTTCTTCGCGTCCATTCGCGGTTCCTTCGTCAGCACCAGGCGCTCCCATTCGAGCCGCGCGTGCTTGAAATTCAGGATGACCCCAACGGGCAGTCCGGTAATTCGCAGGTAATTCAGCATCTGCCCTCGTTCATGGTCGGTGATCCGCTCGATCGTCTTGGTGTCCACGACCAAAACCTGCTGCACGACCAAATCAGGCACATACTCTCCCACCACTTCACCCTTGTAGATGATGCGATGCCTTTCTTGTTGGCGGTGAGCGATGCGGCGGAGACGAAACTCTACGCACAGCGCATTTTCGTAGATTTTTTCAGGGTGGCTGCGTTTCGCGATGGTGCGAGCGAGGCCGAGGTTCAGCGCCGTGTCCTTCAGCGCCGTATCCTTTAGCGCTTCCATGTCCGGCTCGTAGAGGAAGAAGACGTCGCGGTCGCAGATCGTGCCGATAAAGGGCGGCTTCGTCTTCGGCGGGGCAAACTCCTCGCCTCTGGCCGTTGGAAAGTCTTGTCATCTTTTAACCAGACAACCCCATACAATAATGAATGCGACAATTTGCCTCGAGCAAACGCGGCGTCCGCGGACCACGAGGGCGTGGTCCCTTCAGGGCCGAACTTCAAAAATAGATTGCCCAGGGGGTGGGCGGATGGTGTTAGATGACCCCCCGCCCCCCACACCAGTCGGAGGCTGATTCCACCCGTGTTACCGAACGAAGATTACATCATCGAGCTGCTGGTCGATTCCAGCCTGGCCACTCCCTCGCAACTCGAGCGCGCCCGCGGCGAAGTGGCCGCGGGGCAGTCGGTCATCGAGAAACTGATCTCGCACGGGGTGCTCACGCAGGAGGATGTGTCGCGCACGATCGCTTCCAGCGCGAGCATGGAGTTTGTCGATCTGAACCACATGTCGCTGGCGGCGGATGTGATTGCGGAGGTGCCCGCCGACGTGGCCAAGCGCTACCGGGTGGTGCCGGTGCAGCGGCTGGAGACGAGCCTGATGATGGCGACAGCGGACCCGCTGAATTTTGACACGTTTGACGCGGTGGCGCATGTGCTCTCGCGCGATATCGAGTGGGTCTGCACGACCCCGGCGCAAATCGACGAGGCGATCGCGCGCCACTACGGCACCGCGGATGACGCGGCGGATCGGCTCGCGGCGCAACTGGGCGGCGATATCGATATTCACGACGTCGAATTGATGGACTCCGACGGCGACACGGGCGACGCGCCGATCATTAAAATGGTCTCGCTGATGTTGCTGGAGGCCTACAAGATGCGGGCGAGCGATATCCACCTCGAGCCGCTGGAGAAACGATTCCGCGTCCGTTTCCGGATCGATGGCGTGCTGCATGAGGTGCAGAACCCGCCGAAGAAACTGCAAACGGCGATCGTTTCCCGGCTCAAGATCATGACGAGCTCGATGAGCATCGCGGAGAAGCGGCTGCCGCAGGACGGGCGCATCCAGGTGAAGATGGCGAAGGGCTCGATCGATCTGCGCGTTTCCACGATTCCGACGAGTCATGGGGAGAGCGTGGTCATGCGGATCCTCGATAAATCCAGCCTCTCGCTGGGTCTGCCCCAGCTCGGCTTCCTGAGCGACGATCAGGATAAATTCGAGCAGCTCATCACGCTGCCGGATGGCATTCTCCTGGTCACGGGGCCGACGGGTTCGGGCAAGACGACCACGCTCTACGGCTGCCTCAATTACATCAACCAGCCCGACCGCAAGATCATCACGGTGGAGGATCCGGTCGAGTATCAGATGAACGGCATCAACCAGGTGCAGGTGAATGTCGATATCGGCATGACGTTTCCGGCGGCGCTGCGGTCCATCCTGCGGCAGGCGCCGAACATCATCATGATCGGTGAGATTCGCGATGTGGACACGGCGAACATCGCCATCAACGCGTCGCTGACGGGTCACCTGGTCTTTTCCACTTTGCACACGAACGACGCTCCGAGCGCGGTGCCTCGTCTGGTTGATATCGGGGTGCAGCCGTTCCTGGTCTCCAGCTCGGTGCGCGCGATCATTGCCCAGCGGCTGGTGCGGAAACTCTGTCCGGAATGCAAGCAGCCGCACGAGCCGACGGATGCCGAGCTGCGCGCCCTGCGGATCGACCGCAGCCAGGCGGTGGGCGCGCAGATGATGGGTCCGGTCGGCTGCGATAAGTGCCGGCATCTCGGCTACAAAGGCCGGATGGGCATCTTCGAAATTTTCACGATCGACGACGAGGTGCGTTTCATGATCAACGAGCGCGCCTCGACGATCGAGCTGCGCAAACGCGCCCGCGAACTCGGCATGCGCACCCTGCGCGAAGATGGCGTCCGCAAGGTCCTCGCCGGCATGACCAGCGCCGACGAGGTGATCAGCGTGACGATGGCGGACGCGGACTGAGGGTGTTGGAGAAGTAAAAGTCGCGCGTTGAGAGAGCCACCCCGACCTCACGGCCACCGCCCCATGTTTGCCCCTCTATCCACCCTCCACTTCCAACTCCCCGCTTCCTGAATGGCCACCATTCCCATGGAGGATCTGCTGCGGCTGATGGTGGACGAGAATGCCTCGGACTTGCACCTCACGGTCGGCGCGCCTCCGGTGCTGCGGCTGAATGGTTCGCTGGTGAAGCTGGATGTGGAGCCGCTCGAAGATAAGGACGTGGAGGACCTGGCCCGCTCGGTCGCGAGCGAGTACACCATGAATCAGGTGAACGAGGTGGGCAGCGCCGACTTCGCCATTTCCTTCGCGAAGAAGAACCGCTACCGCGTCAATATTTACCGTCAGAAGGGCGTGATGGGGCTGGCGGCGCGGTTGATCCCCAGTGAGCTGCTCACCCCCGAGCAGATCGGGTTGCCCACAGCCGTGATCGACCTGCTGCGCGCCCCGCGCGGGCTGGTGCTGGTGACGGGTCCGACCGGTTCGGGCAAAACGACGACGCTGGCGAGCATGTTGAATGTGATCAATGCGACCCAGGCCTCGCATATCATGACGATCGAGGATCCGATCGAGTATTTCCACGAACACAAAAAGGGGATCATTAATCAGCGTGAAATCGGCACGGACACGCCGACTTTTGCCGAAGGGCTGCGCCGGGCGCTGCGGCAGGATCCGGACGTGATTCTCGTCGGCGAGATGCGCGACCTGGAGACGATCGAAACCGCCATCACCGCGGCGGAGACGGGGCATCTCGTCTTTTCCACGCTGCACACGACCGGCGCGGCGCGGACGGTGGACCGGATCGTGGACGCGTTTCCCTCGGATAAGCAGGAGCAGATCCGAGTGCAGCTGGCGGGCAATTTGCGCGCCGTCATTTCGCAACTGCTGGTCCCGCGCGTCAACGGCGGGCGGGTGGCCATCTTTGAAGTGATGATCAATACGCCGTCGATCGCGGCCCTCATTCGCGACAACAAAACCTTCCGCATCGCGAGCGACATCCAGACCGGCTCGAAATTTGGCATGGTCTCGCTCGAAGCCAATCTGGTGGATCTTTATCTTTCCGGCGAGATCAGCCATCATGAAGTCATGACCAAAGCGCAGGACCCGGACGCCGCCGCGCAGTTGCTCGGCGGCCGCGCGCCCCGCAAGTAACCTGGAAACCAATTTATGAACCCCAAACAAGTCATCGACGTCCTGATGGATCAGAATTTGATCACCGAGGCGCAAGTCCCGGACGTGATGAACGAGGTCAGCACCTCCGGCAAACCGATCATCGATGCGCTGGTCGATTTCCAGTTCGCGACGGAGGAGCAGATTCTCTATCACATCGCCCAGGCGCTGGGGACCGAGGTGGTCGATCTCACAAATTACGAGCCGCCGCAGGAGGTGGTGCGCACGCTGCCGGCGGGGTTGGCGCGGCTGCATGGCGCCATGCCGATCGGCGACACGGGGGAAGCGGTGCAGGTGTGTCTGACCGATCCGCTCAATCCGCAGATCGTGGAGGATCTGCGTTTCTCGCTCGGGCGCAATGTCCAGATCGTGGTGGCGCCGCCGAGGCAGATCGAGGAGATGATCGAAAAGCAGTATGGCAACGACGCCACGGGCATGGACGATCTGCTGGCCCAGCTCAGCGACGAGACGATGGAGTTCGGGGGCCCGAGCGGCGATCCGCAAAACGCCGAGGCGGAAGCCAACGCGACGCCGATCATCCGCTACGTGGATCTGATCCTTTATCAGGCGATTCAGGACCGGGCGTCGGACATTCATTTCGAACCTTTCGAGACCGATTTCCGGATTCGCTATCGGGTGGATGGCGCGCTCTATGAAATGGCGCCGCCGCCCCGGCATCTGGCGTTGCCCGTCATCTCCCGGGTGAAGGTCATGGCGAATCTGAACATCGCCGAGCGCCGCTTGCCGCAGGATGGCCGCATTCAAAAGGTGATCGCCGGCCGCCAGGTCGATCTCCGCGTTTCCACGCTGCCGACGCAATTCGGAGAAAGTGTGGTGCTGCGCGTGCTGGATCGCACCACGGTGAATCTGGAGATCGAGTCGCTGGGGATGCCGGACTACATTTACCAGTACATCCTGGAGACGATCAAGAAGCCCAATGGCATCTTCATCGTGACCGGCCCGACCGGTTCGGGAAAGACGACCACGCTCTACGCTTGTCTAAACAAAATCAACACGGTCGATTCGAAGCTGCTGACCGCCGAAGATCCCGTCGAATACGACATCGAGGGCATCCAGCAGGTGCCGATCAATGAGCCGATCGGCCTCACTTTTGCCCGCGTGCTGCGCGCTTTTCTGCGGCAGGATCCGGACCGGATCATGGTGGGAGAGACGCGTGACATCGAGACCGCCCAGATCTCGATCCAGGCCTCGCTCACCGGGCACCTCGTCTTTTCCACCCTCCACACGAACGACGCCGCCGGCGCGGTGACCCGGCTGATCGACATGGGGGTCGAGCCGTTCATGATTTCCGCCAGCCTGGAGGGCGTGCTCGCCCAGCGGCTCTTGCGCAAGATTTGCGTGGAGTGCAAGACGGCCTACGAGCCGACCGAGCCCGTGCTCATGCAGCTCGGCTTGTCGCCGCACGAGATCGGCGTCAAGAATTTCTACTACGGCAAAGGCTGCGCCGCGTGCAACAACACCGGCTATAAAGGCCGCAAAGGCATCTATGAACTGCTAAATCTGAGCGATCCCGTGCGGGAACTAATCAACGAGCGCGCGCCCACCATCGTGATCAAGCAAAAGGCGATCGAGCTCGGCATGACCACCCTCCGGCAGGACGGTCTGCGCACCATTTTCGATGGTGACACCACGATCGAGGAGGTTTTGAAATACACCTAGGCCCCCGTCCCAGTCCTGCTCTTACTCCTGCTCCTACTCTTAATCTTAATCTTAATCTCAACGGTGTTGGAATATGGAGTTAGTTAGCTGCATAGGAATAGCGCAAGGCGTCGATGAGAACCTGCCAGGGAGCTTGCCTTTGGAGCCATGCCCGAATCCAACGGAGGAACTTCACGGTGTGCTGTGTGAGGCGCAGGG
>JBGTNO010000252.1:0-7324 GCA_041743065.1 Chthoniobacterales bacterium | reverse complement strand
GCCGATCTCTCCGGTCATGTGCTGGGAAAATTTTCCGCCGAAGAGACCGGCGAAGTCGAAGCGGCGGTCAACCGCGCGGCCGACGCCGTGACCTGCGCCCTGGAGAAAGGGCTGGACGCCGCCATGAATCTATACAATCAGACACCCGCACCATCATCATGAAAAACCGTTACGAAGCATTGCTCATCCTCAACACCAAAGGCAGCGAAGACACCGCCCGCGAAATCATCGAAGCCCTCGAAAAAGACTTCAAAGCCGAGAAAGCCAACATCGAGCAGGTCCAGAAGATGGACACGCACGAGTTCTCCTACGTGGCCGGGAAACTCTCCAGCGGCTACTATGTGAACTTCATTTTCGAAGGCGAAGCTGGCGTGACCCAGAAGCTCAAGGAGCGTTTCGACCTGAACGAAGCCGTCTTCCAGCACCACTACAAACGGCTGAAATCGAAAGCCAAGCCGAAAACCAAGGCGAAAAAAGTCGCCAAGGCTGTCTGAGCGCCAGTAACTTTCCCGCATGGCGAATCTGAACAAAGTCATGCTCATCGGGAATCTCACCCGAGATCCTGAGCTGAAATACACTCCCAAAGGCACGGCGGTCGCCGAGGTCGGCCTCGCCGTGAACCGCTCCTACCAGAGCGACAGCGGCGAGAAGCGGGAAGAAACCACCTTTGTCGATATCACCCTCTGGGGACGCCAGGCCGAGGTCGCCGGCGAATATCTGAAAAAAGGCCGCTCCGTTTACATCGAAGGCCGCCTCCAGCTCGACAGTTGGGAGGACAAACAATCCGGCCAGAAGCGGAGCAAGCTGAAGGTCGTCGGTGAAATGATGCAGATGCTCGGCAGCCGCGAAGGCGGCGGGGGTGGGGGTGGCGAAAGCGGTGGGAGTGGCTCGCGTCCTTCCTACAGCGGCGGCGAGCGTCGCGCAGCGAGCCCCCCTTCCCGTCCTCCGACGGATCCCGATCTCGATCAGCCCCCGGAAGAAGACGACATCCCGTTCTAGAAAATTCAAGGAGCGCGGACGTCCCGTCCGCTCCCCCAAAATCTAACTGGATCCACCAAGCGGACGAGGGCGTCCGCGCTCCTTGGCCAAGAAGCATATGGAACAAGCAGACATCAGCGGACGTCGGTTCCGGACCGCTTTTGTCCTCATCCTCGTCATCGCCGTCTCGGCGTTGTTCATCGCGGTGGCGTGGCCTTTCCTCAAGGCTCTTCTCCTCGGCGCCATGCTGGCCGGGCTGGCCCGTCCCATGTTCGAGTGGATGGTGCGCGTATGCCGGGGCCGCCGCTCGCTGGCCTCAGGTCTGACGCTGCTGCTGATCGTCCTCATTATCCTCGGTCCGCTGAGCGCTTTTCTCACCGTGGTGGCAAATCAGGCGCTGCAGGTCAGCGACCACGCGATCCCGTGGGTGAAGGATCACTTCGGTCAGGCCAGCCGCTTCGATGCGCATGACTGGCTCGCGGGCAAGTTCCCGGCCATCGCCGATTTTGTGCCTGCGCAGGAAAAGATCGCCGCCAGCCTCGGCCAGGCCGCCAAAGCCACGGGCGGTTTCCTGGTCGGCAGCGCTTCGGCCATGACGGCTGGCACCGCCGCTTTCCTGCTCGATGCCTTCGTCATGCTCTACGCCATGTTTTTTTTCCTGAAAGACGGGCGGCGCATCCTCGAGAAGATCTTCTACTACATCCCGCTGAGCCATGAGGACGAAGAGCGGATGCTCGAGCGCCTCGGCTCCGTCACCCGCGCCACCATCAAGGGGACACTGGTTATCGGCTTCATCCAGGGAGCGCTGGCGGGAGTGGCGTTCTGGCTCGCGGGCATCCAGGGGGCGGCCTTTTGGGGCACCATCATGGTTGTGCTGTCGATCGTGCCGGGCATCGGGGCGGCGCTCGTTTGGGTGCCGGCGGTCATCTATCTCTATGTCGTCGGCGACAATCTGCCCGCCACCCTGCTTCTGATCTGGTGCGCTGCGGTCGTCGGCACGGTCGATAACGTCCTGCGCCCCATCCTCGTCGGCAAGGACGCCAAGATGCCCGACCTCCTGATTCTGGTCGGAACGTTGGGCGGCCTCTTCCTCTTTGGCCCGATCGGCTTCATTGTCGGTCCGGTCGTTTGCGGTTTGTTTCTCACCGCCTGGGACATTTACGGCACCGCTTTCCGAAACGTCCTGCCGCCGGTGAAAGATCTTCGCACCGGCAAAACCTTGCCTCAGGAACCGACGCTCCAGGAAAAGGTCGAGCGCGGCGAGCGGCAGCGCTAATCGCGGATGACGAAGGTGGCGCCGCCGGATCGCGTGGAAGTGGTGAGCTTGACCGGATCGTAGGAGAGCCGGCCCCGCGCGACTTCCCGACCTTCGAATTCGATCCTGGCCGTCCGGTCGTCTTTCCAGCGCAGAACGAGGTGCCGCGTTTCTCCGCGCGGGATCGGCGGCACCGAGAGAGGCACCAGCCCCGCCTGATCGTCGTCCGTATCCACCAGCAGAGCCAGGTCGTCGCCGCCTTCCTCTTCGATCCGGAGATCAACTCCGAACGCCCCATTCTCCCCGGCATCCCGCAGGACGATGCGGATCGACGGGTGCGTCCGCGGATGCCAGAGATGCTTGAAATGCGTCACCTCGATCTCGATCGCGTGCGTTTCCGGCGGGATGGCGAACGTCTTTTTTACGCGGGTGGCGGGCGGGCAGTTCAGATAGAACGGCGTCGCCGGATAGGAAAGATTTTCCTGCCGCTTTTTCAGCGCGGCCACTTTACCGGGTTCGCTGCGATGCTGTTCCAGATACCAAATGTAGGTGCGCAGCGCATCGCCATCGTTGGGGTCGTATTTGAGAATCGCCTCATAGTGATGCGCGACCCGAGATAGATCGGGAAATCGGTAGCTGAAGGCGATCAGACGTTTGCGTTGAAGAATGTTACTGGGCTCAAGTTCCAGCCCCTTCTCGAGCGCGTCCATCGCACCGCGAATCCAGTAGCATTCAAAATACAAAATCTCCGCCAACTTGAAGTAAGTCTGCGCCGTGGCGCCGCCGCTCTGGATCTGCGCCTCGAGCGCCTTGATCTCGTCCCCGATCTTCACCTCGCCCGGGAGCAGCTTTGGCGTCGCCGGAAACTCGGGATGCCGCAGCTCTTCCGGCCACGCGAACATCCAGGGATGATCGGCAAAGGCGGGCTTGGTTTTCTCCAGATCGTTCGTGAACTGGCAATAGGCCCACGACTTCGTCACATCGATGCGCCAGAGTCCATCAGGGTAACGGCGCAACAGCAGCGGCATGACGGGCGCTCCTTTAAACTGAGCCACCGCCAGATCGTCCTGAAAAGTAAGCTCATAATCGCCCGCGAAATCCCGGGCCGCGCCTTTCTGGAAACCCGCGCTCTTCGGATACTCCATCGCCATGTACTGGCTGCCCTCCGTAATTAGATCGATGAAAGGATCGTTGTAGCCTTTGCCTAGATACTCGACATAGCGCCGGATCGTCTCGCGCGGGTCGGCGTGCGCGCCGAAGTTCTCCCGCGTCGTTTCCTCCAGTGCGCGGATGAGCCCGAGCTTCCGATCCTTTTCGTAAAAAAAGCCGCTTTCCGCCACGCCCGCCCCGCCTGAATACGAACGCCGGGTCGGCGAATCGGGCAGGGGAAGCCGGTCGCTGAACTCCGCCAGAATACTTTGCATGTCGTCCTGCCGCGCCCGCCGCAGCATGGCCGTGATCATGCCGCTCAGGAAATCTCCGAAGTAGCGCCCGGCATAATAATGTTTCAGCGAATCCTGAAACGATCCGACGAAGCCATCGGGATACAGTTCCTCCAGCGCATAGCTGACTTCGATTTTCAGCTCGCCTTCCGACTCCGCGAAAAGAAAGAGCACCCCTTTCTCCTCGGTGTCCCGGCCAATGCGCCAGTGGCTGTAAAGTTTCGCCGCATAGTCCTCCAGCTCTGCTTCGTCGGGCAGTTTCGCGAGCAGCACCATGGTGAAATCGATTCCGGTCAATTCCCGCGCCCGTTGCAACTCGCCGATGGCCACCTCGTTGATGCTCCGAAGGGAAGAGGTGTTGAGGAAGTAGGGACGCTCGCTTGGTGGTTCCGGGAAGGTGACCTCGGGCTCATCCGACGAATGGCACCCGGCGAAAAGCAGACCTGCCCAGGCCCAAAGAAGGCAACTTCTCTTTGACTGCATCGCACTATTCAAAGGCACGGCGGCCTATTCTGTCGATCATCGTTTGCCCTCCGATCGATGAGATAGTCGGGCGGGTCGCCGATTCTCGCCGATTTTTCTTCAACCCAGGCCACCCATTTGCGAAGGTGTCACTTAACAAAATGCGAGACCTTTTTCAGGAAGCGGTGGCCTGGGTCAATTTGCCGTTCACGGTGCTGTTGGGGATCGTGATCGTCTATTGGCTCTCCGTCATCTGTGGTCTGAGCGACCTCGATAGCGTCGAGGCCGATGCCGAGGTGGACGGCGATGCGAGCTCCGGCGGCTTCTTCGCGGGCGTCCTCCAGTTTTTCTACATCGGCGAAGTGCCGGTGCTGATCGTCCTCAGCGTGATGACCGTCAGCCTGTGGGCCGGGATGATCCTGGGCAATTTCAACTTCAATCCCGGACACACCGTGCCCGGCGCGCTCATCGTTTTCGTGCCCGTCTTCATCGCGAGCGCGCTGCTCACCCGGCTCGTCGCCCTGCCCTTGCGCAAAGTCTTCGCCGCGCTGAATAGAGACTACGACAGCAGCCTGCCCGTCGTCGGCCGCACCGGCATCGTCAGTACTAGTGAAGTGACCGATTCCTTCGGGCGCGTCACTATTGAAACGGGCGGTTCCGAGATCATCGTCAACGCGCGCGCCGCGCGGGGCGAGACCCTGCTCAAAGGCGACACCGCCATCATTTTCGAGGAAGACGCGGCCCACAACCTCTACCTCGTCCGCAAGCTCGAAAACCCAACCCTGGAAAACTGAAAATACTATGACTGCTGAAGTCCTCGCCGTGGTGTCCGTCGTCGGCATCCTCATTCTGCTCGGCTTGATCGCCATGGTCATGAAGTGCTACCGCAAGGTCGATCAGGGTCTCGCCATCGTCCGCAACGGCGTCGGCGGCACCCAGGTCTCGTTCAGCGGCAAGGTCGTCCTGCCGGTCATCCACATGGCCGAGTATCTCGATATCTCGGTCAAGCGGATCGAGATTTTCCGGCACGGCAAAGAAGGGCTCATCTGCAAAGACAACCTCCGCGCCGACATCAAGGTCGCCTTTTTCGTGCGGGTCAATAAGACGAGCGAAGACGTGCTCCGCGTCGCCCAGTCCATCGGCTGCAAGCGCGCCTCCGATCACACCGCGCTCGAGGAACTCTTCGACGCCAAGTTTTCCGAGGGTCTGAAAACGGTCGGGCGCCACTTCAATTTCGTCGATCTCTACAACTCCCGGGAAACCTTCAAAGAGGAGATCCTCAAGACAATCGGCACCGACCTGAACGGCTACGTACTCGAAGACGCGGCCATCGATTACCTCGAGCAGACCTCGCTCCAGGTCCTGAACCCGGACAACATTCTCGATTCCGAAGGCATCAAAAAGATCACCGAGCTGACCGCCACGCAGAAAGTGCTGGCCAATCAAATCGACCGCGAGCGCGAGAAAACCATCACCCAGCAGGACGTGGAAGCCCGCGAGGCCATCCTCGAACTCAAGCGCCAGGAAGCCGAAGCCGTCGAAAAACAGAAGCGCGAGATTGCCGCCATCACCGCCCGTGAAGAAGCCGAGGCCAAAAAGATCCAGGCCGAGCAAACTCAGAAATCC
Organism: Chthoniobacterales bacterium; assembly: GCA_041743065.1. Taxonomy (GTDB): domain Bacteria; phylum Verrucomicrobiota; class Verrucomicrobiia; order Chthoniobacterales; family Chthoniobacteraceae; genus JBBSOD01. The sequence goes on along the minus strand of JBGTNO010000252.1, from coordinate 1,561 downwards.
GAGCAGGCCCGCATCGCTTCCGAGGAGGAAGTGCAAATTGCCGAGGAAAACAAACTCCGCCAGGTCATCGTCGCCCGGAAAAACAAAGAGCGCACCGAAGCGGTCGAAACCGAGCGAATCGAGAAAGACCGCCTGCTCGAAGTGACCGAGCGCGAGCGGATCGTCTCCCTCGCCCAGATCGAGCGCGACAAGGCCATCGAGGTCGAGCAGAAGCTGATTCAGGACGTCATCCGCGAGCGCGTCACCGTCGAGCGCGGCGTGGTCGAGGAAAAGGAAACGATCAAGAACACCGAAGCCTTCGCCGAAGCCGACCGGCAGAAAAAGATCGCCGTGACCAAGGCGGAGGAGCAGGCCGAGCAGCTCATGATTCGCGAGATCAAAGCCGCCGAAGGAAAGAAGAAAGCCGCCGACCTGCACGCCGAGGAGATCGTCATCGCCGCGCAGGCCCAGCAGGACGCCGCCCAGCGCCACGCCGCCGCCAAGAAGCTCATGGCCGAAGGCATCACCGCCGAGAGCGCCGCCGTCGGCCTGGCCGAAGCCATGGTCATGGAAGCCAAAGCCGCCGCCGAAGAGAAGCAGGGCGCCGCCACCGCCAAGGTCATGGCGTTAACCGCCGAGTCCGAAGCCGAAGGCATCCGCAAGAAAGCCGAAGCCATGAAGCTCTTCGACGAAGTCGGCAAAGAGCACGAGGAATTCAAACTGCGACTCAACAAGGAACGCGACATCGAGCTGGCCCAGATCAACATCCAACGCGACATCGCCGAGAACCAGGCCGTTGTCGTGGGCGAAGCGCTCAAGAGCGCGCACATCGACATCATCGGCGGCGAAGCGAAGTTCTTCGACAAGATCATGGGCGCCGTCACCGGCGGCAAGATGATCGACCGCGCGATGGAGAACAGCGAAGCCCTCACCGATCTGGCCCGCAAGTTCACCGGCGGCAGCAAAAAGCCCGACGATAGAGAGTAACCGCCCCGTCCCCTCCTAATCCTGCTCATACTCCTAATCTTAATCGTCTCCAAACAACTGAGTAGGATTACGAATAAGAGCAGGATTAAGAGCGCCTTTTCCCACCTCCAGCGCCTCGCTCAGCTCACGATCATCTCGGCTTTCAACACGCCGATGTAAGGCAGGTTCCGATATTTCTCGCGATAATCGAGACCGTAGCCGACGACGAATTCATTTCCTATCTCGAAGCCGACAAAATCCGCGTCGATCTCCTCCGCCCGCTCCTTCCGCTTGCTCAGAAGCACGCAGACTTTGACCCCGGCCGGCGCACACTCGCGCAAAATCTTTTCCCGGATCGCCGCCAGCGTGCGCCCGGAATCGAGAATGTCGTCGAGCAACAGCACATGCCGCCCTTTCACATCCGGCAGCGCCACCTGGAGAAACTCCACTACCCCGCTCGACTCGGTGGCGCCGTGATAGCTCGACACGCTCAAACACGCTACTTGAAGAGGCATGGGCAGGCGGCGCAGCAGATCGGCGGCGAACATCAGACTGCCATTCAGAATCGCAATGACAGTGAGTTCGCGCCCCTCGTATTCCGCCGTCAACGTCTGCG
>JBGTNO010000251.1:0-4561 GCA_041743065.1 Chthoniobacterales bacterium | reverse complement strand
CCTGCTTCGCTGAAGTCGGCCACCACGTTATCTGCGTCGATAATGGCCAGCGCAAAGTGGATGCGCTGCAGGCCGGCAAAATTCCGATTTACGAGCCGGGTCTCGAAGATCTCGTCAAACGCAACGTCGCCGCCGGACGCCTCCGTTTCACCAACAGCACCGAGGATGGCGTGGACAGCTCCGACGTCGTCTTCATCGCCGTCCCCACCCCGCCCCAGCCCGACGGGAGCGTCGATCACAGCTACATAGAGAAAGTGGCCCGCGAGATTGCCAGCGTCCTCAAGAGCTACAAAGTCATCGTCGATAAGAGCACCGTCCCGGTGAAGACCGGCGAAAAAGTGGCCGATACCATCAAGCGCTACAACAAGGCCGGCGCGGAGTTCGACGTGGTCAGCAATCCTGAATTCCTGCGCGAAGGCTGCGCCGTCGCCGATCTCATGAATCCCGACCGGATCGTCGTCGGCTCGAATAGCGATAAGGCCCTCGCGCTCATGCAGCGCGTTTACGAGCCCTTCCACGCCCCCGTGCTGGTCACCGATATCAACAGCGCCGAACTCATCAAGCACGCCGCCAACTCCTTCCTCGCGCTCAAGATTTCCTACATCAACGCCGTCTCCGCCATCTGCGAAGCCAGCGGCGCCGACGTGGAAATGGTCGCCGAAGGCATCGGCCTCGACAAACGCATCGGGCGCAACTTCCTCAACGCCGGCCTCGGCTACGGCGGCTCCTGTTTCCCGAAGGACATTGCCGCCTTCATCCACATCAGCGACCGGCTCGGCGTCCCCTTCACCCTGCTCAAGGAAGTCGAGCGCATCAATGCCGACCAGCGCCAGCGTTTCCTCAAGACCATTCGCGACCACGTCTGGGTCCTGCGCGACAAAAAAATCACCGTCTGGGGCCTCACCTTCAAGCCCGATACCGACGATGTCCGCAGCTCCGTCGCCATCCAAATCGTGAACGACCTCGTCGCCGAGGGCGCGCAGGTCACCGCCTACGATCCGAAGGGCATGGAGAAAGCCGTCGCATACAAGCTCATTCCCGAGAGCGTCACCCTCGCCGAATCTCCCCTCGCCGCCTGTGCAGGCGCCGAAGCTCTGGTCATCGCCACCGAGTGGGACGAGTTCAAGGGCGTCAACCTCGCCGACGTGAAGGAAGCCATGGTCACTCCCGTCATGTTCGACGGTCGGAATCAGTTCAACCCCGAGACCGTCCGAAGCATGGGCTTCACCTACCACGGCATCGGGCGCCCTCGGAAGTAGGGCGCGGCGCGGTCCCAGCCCCATCCATTTAGGAAAAATCCACCGCCCCAGTCCCCGGTCGCGGGGCCAGCGAGGTCGGCGGCTGCCCGCGGCCTTCATTGCGGACGGAGCGCCGGCGTGGTTGACTGCGGGCATGTCCACCCTCGCCCGCTCCATTGAATTCGTGACCAGCGCGCCGGACCTGGCCCGCTGTCCCGCGCCGGAACTGCCGGAGTTTGCCTTTATCGGGCGCTCGAATGTCGGGAAATCTTCGCTACTCAACCTGATCGCGGGCCAGAAGGGGCTGGCCAAAGTCTCGGCCACGCCGGGACACACCCGGCTGATCAATTTTTTCCGGACGGGCAGCGGCGCCATGCTTGTCGATCTGCCGGGATATGGCTATGCGAAGACGGGCCGGGCGACGCGCGAGCAGTTCGGCGAAACGGTGGCGGGTTATCTGTCGGGCCGGGAAAATCTGGCGCTCGTCTTCGTGCTCATCGATGCGCGGCTGACTCCGCAGGCTATCGATCTGGAGTTTCTGGAGTGGCTGGTGGAGCGGGAGGTGAGGCTGGCGCTGGTCTTTACGAAAACGGATAAACTGAAGCCGCGGGCGATGGAGGCAAACGTGGTCGGATTTGTCGCGAAGCTGGCGGAGATCTGCGAGGGCCAGCCGGAAGTGTTCATCAGCTCCGCCAAAACCGGCGCGGGGCGGAAGGAACTCCTGGGGCGAATCGGCCAAGATGTGGATTGATACTTCTTGCCTGATAGGGCAGAGGATGGCCCGCCCATGACGACTGCCGATATTCACAGCGCCCTGACTCCCGGTCTGCTGGAGCGCGTCGCCGCGGAAACGGGAACGCCTTTCTGGATCTACGAGGCGCCCATCCTGCGGCGGCGCATCGCGGACGTGAGGGCGGTGACGGATAGCGAAGGCGTGCAGGCCCGCTATGCGATGAAAGCGTGTCCCGCCACGCGCGTCCTGCGGGAAATGCGCGCCGCCGGCATCTGGCTGGATACCGTCTCGGGCAACGAGATTCTCCGCGCGCTCCAGGCGGGGTTTCCGGGCGGGAACGAGCCGCCGATGATTTTCCTGACCAGCGATGTCTTCCGCGATAACGCGCTCGCGGTCGTGCGCCAGCACGGTATCCTGCCCAACCTCGGGTCGCCCGGGATGATCCGCCAACTGGCGGAAGCCGGTTATGCGGGACCGGTCGGATTGCGCGTCAATCCTGGCTTCGGGCATGGTCACGTGAATTCGTGCGACACGGGCGGGCCCAGCTCGAAGCACGGGATCTGGCACGAAGCGCTGCCGGAGGCGCTGGCGGCGGCGCGGGCGGTGGGTCTGGAGGTGCGCATGCTGCACGCGCACATCGGGAGTGGCCCGCGGTTTCAGGAGCTGATGGAAAATCTGGAGCATCTCGCGCAGGTTTTCGCGGAGCTGATTCCGCGGGTGCCGGCGCTGCGGGCGATCAGCCTGGGCGGGGGAATTCCGCATCATTACCGCGATCGGCGGCGGCAGGTGGATCTCACGCCCCTGCGCGATCTGTTCCAGCGGACGCGCCAGCGGCTTTCGGATCTGGCGGGGAGGCCGCTGCGGCTGGAGATCGAACCCGGGCGTTACTTCGTGGCCCCCAGCGGCTCGCTGATCACTCGGGTGCACGATGTAAAACAAACGCAAACCAACGCGAAAGGGGCTGGCGTCACTTTCGCCATGGTGGACGCCGGCTTTGTCGATCTGATTCGTCCCGCCCTGTATGGCTCGTATCATGAGATCGAGGTGGCGGGGCGGGACGGCACAGCGGAACGGGCGGACGTGGTGGTGGCGGGGCCGCTCTGCGAGTCGGGCGACATTTTCACCCGCGACGATCGGGAGTTGCTGGTGCCGCGGAACATGCCGCGCCCGGAATCGGGCGATCTCATGCTCCTGCGTGACGCGGGGGCCTACGGCTACTCGATGAGTTCGACCTATAATTCGATCGGACGCGCGCCGCAGGTCTGGCTGGAGGAAGACGGATCGACCGAGATCATTTCCCGCCGGGAAACGATCAGCGATCTGCTTCAGTTGGAGGTGGACGGAACGCACAGGCAAACGCCTAATCCTGCTCATACTCATAATCTTAATCCCGCCCCAGCGTTCCCCGAGATGACGGAAAGTGGTTAAGGTTAAGGTTAAGAGTAAGACCCTACAGCGGCTTCAGATCCAGCTGTTCCGTGCGGGATTCCTCCGGGCGGGCGAAGCGCACGCCGACTCCCATCAGGCGAATGGGATGCCGCGACCGCCGAATGGCTTGCTCGAGCAGTTGCTTGTAAACCCCGAGTTCGGGCTGGGTCGCGATACGCTCGATGGTCGTGCGGGAGAAATCGGAGAACTTCAGCTTCAACACCAGCTTGTGCACTGGCCGCTCGGCGGCTCGGTGGGCTAGTTCGTCGATCAACTCCTCGAAGAGCGGCCCGAGACGTTCCTCACATTCGCTGAGCGTGGTCAGGTTATTGCTGAAGGTGCGTTCGTTGCTGAGCGATTTGCGTTCGCGATGCGGCTGGACCTCGCGGTCGTCCAGTCCCCGGCATTGCTCGTAAAGCTCCAGCCCGAACTTGCCAAATAGCCGGTGCAATTCGAAGCGCGAGTAGCGCTGCATCTGTCCGCAGGTCGTGATGCCCATTTGCTCCAGCCGTTTCGCGGTTACCTGCCCGATGCCCCACAGTTTCCGCACAGGCAGCGCGGGCATAAACGCGGCCGCCTGACCGGGCCGGATCTCGAACTGACCGTCGGGCTTTTCCCAGTCGCTGGCGATCTTGGCCAGCAGCTTGTTCTCCGCCATGCCGGCGGACGCGGTGAGCTGCAGTTCCTCGCGGATGCGGTCGCGGATTTCGGCGGCAATGGCGGCTGGCTCGTAGGGGAGGTGAGTCACATCCAGGTAGGCCTCATCGAGCGAGAGGGGCTCGACCAGATCGGTGAAGGTGTAAAAAAGCTGACGAATCAGCGCCGAGTCGCGCCGATAGATCTCGAAGCGGGTCGGCACCACGATCAGGTCCGGGCATTTCTGCAGCGCGATCCAGGTCGGCATGGCCGAGCGCACCCCGAATTTCCTTGCCTCGTAGTTCGCCGTGGTCAGAACCCCGCGACGATCCCGCGCCCCGCCCACGGCGATGGGAAGGTCCCGCAGTTCCGGGCGGTCCCGCATTTCAATTGCCGCATAGAAACAATCCATGTCGAGGTGGATGATCTTGCGCGTCCAAACGGCAGGCATGGGACATTCTAGCACTCGCGTCCCCAAGTTCCAGCCCGGGAGCGTGCAAGCAGCCGGCGTGTCAGCCGCGCGGTC
>JBGTNO010000250.1:0-8923 GCA_041743065.1 Chthoniobacterales bacterium | reverse complement strand
GATGTGGATGATCTTGCGCGTCCAATCCCCCGGCATGGCCCATCTTTAGCGCGGAAACGTCGAACGCGCCTGTCTTTTCCAGCATCCGATTTGGCATTGCCTCGCCGGGGTGGGGACTGTTTCCATGAGGGCCGCTTGACTATGAAGACCCCGGCCGAAATCGAATCACCACTGACGAGCGAGGCTCTGGCGGATAAAATCGCCCGCCGGTCGCCGAAGGAAGCCGTCCGGCTGATCGATGCGCAGGACCCGGCGCTCGCGACCGGCGCGCTGGAATCGGTCAATCCCTCCATTCGCGGAAAGGTGCTCCGGGCGTTTCCGGAGGATCGGCTCAGCGTGCTCCTCGCCCAGGCCGACCCCGATTATGCCCGGCAGTGGCGGGAAAACCTCACCTTTCCCGACGACACCGTCGGCAGCATGATGGAGGCGCCGATCGGCGTGCTGCGGCCCGACACCACCATTGCGCAGGCGATCGAGGAACTGCGGGCGCTGGTGAAGAAGGCTTTCATTACCTATCTCTTCGTGAGCGATGCCGAAAATTGCCTGCTCGGCGTCGTGGTGATGCGGGAGATGATGCTGGGCCGCCCCGAGCAGAAGCTGGAGGAAATCATGCTCCGCCATCCGTTTTCGCTGCGCCCGCGGATGAAGCTGGAGGACGCCATGAAGGCGGTGCTGAACAAACACTTCCCCGTCTATCCGGTCTGCAACGAAGCCGGTCAGTTGGTCGGGCTCATGCGCGGGCAGACCATGTTCGAGGCGCAGGCCATCGAGATCTCGGCGCAGGCCGGCAGCATGGTCGGTGTGGAGAAAGAGGAACGCCTGACCACGCCGTGGGCTCGCAGTCTGAAGTTTCGCCACCCTTGGCTGCAGCTCAATCTCCTCACCGCTTTCGTGGCCGCGGCGGTCGTGGGCGTTTTCCAGGGCACGCTGGATAAACTCGTCATCCTCGCCGTTTTCCTGCCCGTGCTGGCGGGACAATCCGGCAACACCGGCTGCCAGGCCCTGGCGGTGACGCTGCGCGGGATGACGCTCGGCGAACTCCGCTCGGGCCGCGAACTGGTCATGGTCATTAAGGAAGCGCTGCTCGGACTGGCCAATGGCGCGCTGGTCGGGCTGACGGCGGGCGCTGGGATGTTTATTTACGCCCGGCTGCAGGGCCACCACAGCGCGCTTGGTCTTGGCACTATCGTCTTTTTCGCCATGACTTTCAGTTGCGTCATCAGCGGCGTCTCCGGTGCGGTAGTGCCGCTGGTCTTGAAGAAACTCGGAGCCGATCCCGCGACCGCCTCCAGCATATTCCTCACCACCGCCACCGACGTGGCCAGCATGGGAATATTCCTCGGCCTCGCCACCCTCTTCATCCACTAGCAGTAGGATGGGGAGGGCATCCGCCAAACTTCCCGGCCTCCCATCCACTGGCTTGGCCTTTTCTCTCCACTCCCCCCGCGATCTAGTCCATCCTCGCTCCGATGCCAGCGACGACACCTTCAGCTCCCACCAATCACCAGCGCCTCCTCGACTGGGTCGAAACCACCCGCTCGCTCTGCCAGCCCGACCAAGTCGTCTGGTGCGACGGTTCGCAGCAAGAATACGACCGCCTCTGCGCGCAAATGGTGGAAGCCGGCACGATGCGCCGCCTCAATCCCGACCTCCGCCCGAACAGCTACCTCGCTCTCTCCGACCCCGGCGATGTCGCGCGCGTCGAGGATCGCACCTACATCTGCAGCCGCCGCCAGCGAGACGCTGGCCCGACCAATAACTGGCTCGATCCCGCCCTCATGCGCGAGAAGCTGCTCGGGCTCTTCCAAGGCTGCATGCGCGGTCGCTCCATGTATGTCATCCCCTTCAGCATGGGGCCGATCGGTTCGCCCATTTCCCATATCGGTATCGAGATCAGCGACTCGCCCTACGTTGTCGTGAACATGCGCATCATGACCCGCATGGGCCAACCCGTGCTCGACGCCCTCGGCGGGGACGGCGCGTTCGTGCCCTGCTTGCATTCCGTCGGCGCTCCCCTGGCCGATGGTCAAAAAGACGTCCCCTGGCCCTGCAACGCCGACAACAAGTACATCGTTCATTTTCCTGAGGACCGAGAGATCTGGAGCTTCGGGAGCGGCTACGGCGGCAACGCCCTGCTCGGCAAAAAATGTTTCGCCCTGCGCATCGCCTCCTGCATGGCTCGCGACGAAGGCTGGATGGCCGAGCACATGCTCATCCTCGGCGTCGAATCGCCGGAAAACGAGAAGACCTACGTCGCCGCCGCCTTCCCCAGCGCCTGCGGCAAGACCAATTTCTCCATGCTCATCCCACCCCCCGCCTTCCGCGATTGGAAGGTGACCACCATCGGCGACGATATCGCCTGGCTAAAACCCGACGCCGAAGGCCAGCTCTGCGCCATCAATCCCGAGGCCGGTTACTTCGGCGTCGCGCCCGGCACCTCCGCCTCGTCCAATCCCAACGCCATGGCCGCCTGCAGCCGCGACACCATTTTCACCAACGTCGCCCTCACCGAAGACGGCGATGTCTGGTGGGAAGATTTGACCCACGAGCCTCCCGCCCGCCTGATCGACTGGCGCGGCCAGCCCTGGACACCTGCCAGCCCGGCCCCCGCCGCCCATCCCAACGCCCGTTTCACCGCCCCCATGGCCAACAATCCCGCGCTCGACCCCGCCGTCCACGATCCCGCCGGCGTGCCCATTAGCGCCATTATCTTCGGCGGCCGCCGCGCCACCACCATGCCGCTCGTTTTCCAGGCCTTCAACTGGCTCCACGGCGTTTTTCTGGGAGCCACCATGGGTTCCGAAACCACCGCCGCTGCCGCCGGAGCCCGCGGTAACGTCCGCCGCGATCCCATGGCCATGCTCCCCTTCTGCGGCTACAACATGGCCGATTACTTCACCCACTGGATCGAAATGCGCAAACTGCTCAAGAAGATCCCGCGCATTTTCGCCGTCAACTGGTTCCGCAAAGACGCCGACGGCCAATTCATGTGGCCCGGCTTCGGCGAAAATATGCGGGTCTTGAAGTGGATCGCCCAGCGCTGCCGCGGCCGCGCCGATGCTAATGAGACCCAGCTCGGCTGGGTGCCCGGAGCCACCTCCTTCGATCTCACCGGCCTGGAAAACTTCAGCCTCGAGGAAATGGACCGCATCCAGACCATTGACGTGCAGGAGTGGCGCCGCGAGCTGCTCTCGCAGGACGAACTTTTCATCCAGCTCTACTCGCACATGCCGAAGGAGCTCATTTTCCAGCGCGAACTCCTCGTCGCCCGGCTGTAGGGGGAGAAAGTTGAACCACAGAGACGCGGAGGCACGGAGAAGAAGGAAGGGCCAGAGCGGGGGCGCCGCTTGAACGCTGCCTCCTCAGACCTTCCCCGCATCGAATCTCTTTCCCCGCCTCTGCGTCTCCGTGTCTCTGCGGTTTATCTCAGTCTTCCCGCTTGTCACCGCCCCCGCTTTCCTCTGTCATCTCCGCATGATCGCCCGCTCCGTCCTCGCTGTCCTCTCCGCCCTCGCCCTCATCAGTTGCAACAACAAATACGAAGACAGCCCCACCCTCGACGGCTTCCAGCCTCCAATGGCGGAGGGAGACGAGGAGACACGGGGACCTGGAGACGGGGAGATGCGGGTCTCCGGTGCTCAAGCCCATCCAGAGGCGTCTCCTTCCGCCCACTAATCACGCCCCCACAGAGCATGCCCCTCTCCCCGTCCCCCATCTCCGCCTCCACTTCTTCCCCACTTGGCTCCATTTCTGCTTGATTTCTGTCCAATTGTATTCTAACCTATGGATGACTCGGCACGGCCAAGTCTCCGTAACCTCAACCCACCCAGCTACTACGTCATCGTGAAAAAGATCCCCCTCATTCTCACCCTCGCAGCGACTCTCTCCCTCCCCTCCTTGGCGCAGGTTTACACCGACCCGGTCGGCTTCACCACCATTTCCGAGCCCACCGCCACTGCGGGAAATGCGGGGACCCTCTTCCTGAGTTTGAACTTGCTGCGCCCCTCGGCGTTTCAGAGCCGGGTCGCAACGGTCACTACCTCTCAATCTCAGAGCACTTTCACATTTTCGTCCGTCGCGTTCTCGGCCAACCAGTTCAACGGCCCCGCCAACAGCCATTATGTCGAAGTCCTTAACGGTCCCGGAGCGGGTACCGTCAGCCCGGTCATCGCCACTGGCAGTGGATCGGTTACCGTGAAGGATGACCTTTCGGCCATCGTGACCGGCGGGGAGACCTCTGTTAAAATCCGTCCGAACTGGACGTTCGCCACCGCCTTCGGTGCCAACAACTCCGCGAATTTCCTCGGAGCGGCGAATTCAAACAGCGCCGACGTGATTACAGTGGGCGGCCAAGGCTATTTCTACAACAGCGGCACTTCACGCTGGGAGACCACTGCAAACGCCCCCGCCAACGACCTCCCGATCCCCGCCGACCTCGGCCTGTCGGTCACCCGCCGCGGCAGTGACCCGCTGACTTTTAAGTTGGTCGGAGATGTGAAAACCGGGCAAGCCGGGCTCTACGTGGAAGGTGGCGCATCCGACACCTTCAACCTGCTGGCAAATCCCTTTGCCCTCGATTCGGTGATGCTAAAAGACTCCGGCCTTTATAACCCCGCCGACCCCTCCGCGAGTGTGACGGGGGCAGCTAAAGCTGAACAAGCTGACATTGTCCGCATCCAGGACCCAGTTCGCGGCAGCTTCGATGACTTTTTCTACAGCACCGAAAAGAATCAGTGGATGACGGGCTTTACCGATGCCTCGCTCATCCGCATTCCTTCAGGATCATCCGTCGCCATCATCCGTCGCGCGGGTAACCCCGACTTTCAGTGGTATGCGCCACAGCCGCTGATGGCGTTGAGCAACGAACCCATTCCGTTGCGACTGCTCAGCGCGGTCTCCCGGAAGACCCACGGTACCTTTGGCAACGCGGACGTTAACCTGCCGCTAACGGGAACAGCGGGAGTTGAGCCTCGGCGGAAGAAACCTGATGGCTCGCACTTGCTCGTATTTGAGTTTTCCACAGACCTTAGCAGCGCCACTCCTTCGGTTAGTTTGGGATCAGTCACGAGTTCCAACATTCAAGGGAACAAATTGTCTGTGTCGCTTTCTGATGTGCCCGATGGCTCAAAGGCCATCGTCACGCTGGACGGAGTGCAAGATACATCAGGACAATCGCTACCCCAAACTGCGGTAAATGCTAATTTTCTCTTAGGTGATGTCAATAGTAGTGGGAACGTTTCAGCATTTGACTTTTTAGACGTAAAGAATTCGCTACATAAATCGAATGCGCTTGGAAGGTTTCGCGCCGACATCAACCTGAGCAATACCTTCAGCGCTTTTGATTTCCTTGATGTTAAAAACAACCTCCACAACAAACTCAGGCCTTAGCGTCTGAACTTACAAAACTCCATGACTCGCTATTTCTTTTTGGTCGGGATTGGCGTATTGCTTATCCGTGTCAATGGTTTTGCAGCTCCCACTTTATCGCTCGTTTCTGACGATGGTTTAGCATCTTCGTCTGGAGTGGCGAACTCATCTGATGTCCTTACCCTACAATTGCAGCTGGATACGGATGGAATAGACGTGAGCGCCCTTGAGTTCAGCATAGGGACCTCGGCATCCACCGCTTCTCAAATTTTGTACGGCTCTACACCGGTAAGTGCTTTGAGTAACCCTTTTACAAGCGGCGATGTTGCTTCCGCACCTCAGCCGGGATCGACTGTTGATTCCACCAATCTTACAACTTTCACTAAGGGGTCAGAGGGCGATTATCCTGCATTTTCTCGTCAGAGTATTGCCGTATTTCAATTCGACATTTCTTCCTTAGCGATAGGCCAACAATATACGTTGACACCAATCGGCTCAGAGATCGGAGGTGCGGATTCTCAGACAAGCATTTTTGCCCCCCCCAATGCCTTCACCCTGACTGTAGTTCCCGAACCATCCACAGCCGCTCTCTTCGCTGTTGCAGGTGGCCTGCTCGCTTTCCGTCGGCGGATGCAATCAGTCGTAGCCTAGTTTTTTGCCTTCCCGATCTTTTGCCAGAGGGCGTTATCCTCGGGAATCAGCGCGGCGGCCTGCCGCCAGAAGGTCAGCGCCTCCTCCGTTCGGTTCTGACGGCTTAGGCAATCCCCCAGATGCTCCTGTAGATAGGCGCGCAGACGTGGTTCGGCGGGATCAGAAGAAAGGCCCTTTCGAAACGCTTCTTCGGCCCGGTCGAATTTCTTTCGTCCCATCTGAATCAGACCCAGCGTGTCGAGATAGGCTGGGTTTTTCGGCTCCTGTTTCAGCGCCGCCTGGACCATTATCTCCGCCTTCTCGAGGTCTGTTCCCTGTTCGCTCAGGATGTAAGCGAGGTTGTTCAACAGCTTCGAGGGAACCTCCCATCGGTGGGCGGCGATGGCATTCTGGTATTGCTCGACCGCTAGCGAATAATTGCCGTTCAGGAGAGCGAGATCGCCGTATTTCTGATAGAAATCTATCTGGCGGTCGGGAGGGACTGCACCGGCCGCCTCCATAGCGGCAAAAGCTTCCCGCGCCCCCCGGTAATCTTTTCTGAAAATCATGGCCAGCCCGTCATCGAACGAGGAGACCGCTTGCTCGGCGTCGCGGGAGGGCTCCGGCGCGACTCGGGCAGGCGCGGTTTTCGGCTTCCATTCTATAAAACGGCTGACCACTAGCAGCACGCAGCCAAGGCCAAGCAGCCCCCAGGAGACAAGGAGGGCGGTGCGTTTGAGCTTCTGTCGGCGGATCAATGGATCGCTCCCGGGCAAGAGGGTGCCTCCAAGCTCAGGCACGGCTTCGAGCGGGACCGCCTTGCGCTCGAGTCCTTGGCTGGGAGGGGTCCAGGCCGGAGGGGCGGCTTTGGGACCTCGAAATTCGGAATCCCACTCAGAGGGTGTCTCGTCAGGCATCGGCGGATTTCACGATGTCTCGATTACGGGCTCCAACTGCCAAACCCCGGCGTAATTTCCCGATCCGGTGGAGGCACGGGGAGCACACGCGTCTCGCGTGTTCTGGCCGGCGCCCCGCCGGACAGCATCCCGCGCAATCGGCGGGAGAAACGCCCCCCTGTTGCGATGAACCGGATCGCTAGCGTTTCTGGAGATAAAGGGACGTTGATGCAGTTGAGGCGCAGGGGAGTCTTCGGCGGGACGCCGAAGACAACACGCGGGACGCGTGTGCTCCCCATTCCGTCGCTGGCGCGCGGATTGGGGCGCCTTGAATTCCATTCCATCCGGCGGGATTTCGTGGTATTGGATGACAGGTTTCATGGCCGGTTTTCAATATACTGCCCGCAGCAAGGACGGCAATCTTCTCGAAGGCTCCATCGAGGCACCGGATCGGAGTGCCGCCATTTTCCAGGTGGAACAGGAAATTGGCTTTCCCATCAAGATCGTCGCGAAGGCGGAATCGGCCGTCAAAAGGAGCGTCACCGCGACTTCCTTCGCCGCCGGAGCGAACGGAAAGTCCCTCCGACTGTCCCATTCCCACCAGTTTCTTTTCACCGAACAACTGGCCCATCTGCTCAGCGCGGGCATGACGCTCGACGAGGCGCTCGCCATCATGGAGCGCCGGATGCAGCAGCCTAATCTCAAATCGCTCGCTTCGATCCTGCACCGTTCGCTGGTCGATGGACGCAGTCTTTCGCAGAGCCTCACCCCTTTTCCGCGCATCTTTTCTCCGCTCTACGTCAATATGGTGGCGGCGGGCGAGGCCTCGGGGACGCTCCCGGAGATTCTCCGGCGGCTGACGGTGCACCTCTCGGACGTGAAAGCGCTCCGAGACCGGGTCCAGCAGGCGTTGGTCTATCCGGCGGTGCTGGTGGTGGCGGGGATCCTCCTTATTCTGGTCTTCATGACGGTGATGGTGCCGCAGTTGACCGGCTTCTTCGGCTCGACGGGGCAGACGCTCCCTCTCCCCACCCGCATTCTCCTCGGCGCGAACGACATCCTGATGGGTTACTGGTGGTTGGGGGCTTTGCTCTGCTTCGGAGCCTATTCTCTCTTCAAAGTGCTGACGCGCTCGCCGGAGGGGCGGCGGACGTGGGACGCGTTCCGACTCCGGATTCCCGGCTATGGGCGGCTGATCCGCTATCGCTACTACGCGCAGTTCGCCCGGACGCTGGGCACGCTGATCGAGAACGGCCTCACTCTTCTCCAAGCGCTCGATTTGCTGGAGGAAATCTCTGGCAATGCGCACATCCGAATGCAGATGAGCGAGGTCCGCAATCGGGTCATCGACGGCGTCAGTCTGTCCTCGGCGCTGCAGAACCGCGGTATTTTTCCGGAGCTTTTTGTCGATATGCTGGCGGTGGGCGAGCAGACTGGGCGGTTTGGCGAGACGATGCTCATGGTCGCCGACGTTTACGAGCGGGAGCTGGATAAGCAGGTGAAAATCATTTCGGCGCTGATTCCGCCGGTCATCATGGTGGCGATCGCCGCGATCGTGGGCCTGGTGGTCTTCGGCATTCTGAGCGCCGTCTTCAATCTGACCGCCGGGTTGCGCTCGCGGGTGACTTAGTGTTCACGCGGAGGCGCGGAGGTGTGGAGAGGAAAATTAAGGTTTGCACCGGTTCGCCCGTCGCGGAAGCGCTCCTCCTCATCCTGCTTCTTGCCACGGCAGCGTTTGACAGCGCGGATGCCGCGTCCTACTCTCGGCTTCCCTCGAATGGAAGCGACGTCCCCGGTTACCAAACAGACTGTCGGGCGGACCTTCATCGTTTCGCTCGCATTGCTGGGTGTGCTCGCGGCGGTGCAGCTCGCGGCGGTGTTCTGGGTTTTCATTTCGCGCTATCGGGCCAATGCGGAATTCGACGCGCTGGAGACACCCTCGCTCACGGCGGCAGCGGGCTCGGCCCTGCGCGAAGAGGATCTGGTGGCGGGGCGTCCGCTCCCGGCCGCTTCGCCCGCGCCAGAAGACG
>JBGTNO010000249.1:0-8798 GCA_041743065.1 Chthoniobacterales bacterium | reverse complement strand
TCTGGCCCTCGTCGCGCTGGCCATCGGCTACGTGCTATTTTTGCAGCAACGCCTGGGCGGTCTCGACCGGGAGCTGGCCGAGACGCGTCCGCGGTTGGAGAAACAGGAGGCCCAGCAGGGCCGGTGGGAGGCGCTGGCCCCGGCGGTGGCGCCGGAGCGTTCGCTGGTGGAAGTGCTCTATCAGGTGCTGCGGGGGCTCCCGGCCGGAACCAAGGTCACGGAGTTTAATTACACGCCACAGCAGTTCGTGATCGCGGGAGAAAGCGGCACCGCTTCCGAGGCCATCAGCTTTGCCGAAGCCCTGCGGAAGAACGAAGCGCTCCAGGAATTCAAGATCGACGCCGGCCCGCCCGCTCTGCTCGGCAACGACCGGGCTCAATTTAAAATCTACGGCAAAATCTGAGATGACCGCCAATCTCTCCAAACGCGAACTGATCCTCGCCTTCGCCGTGGGTGGCATTCTCTTCCTGCTGGTGAATCTCGCGGTGCTCCGGCTCGTCACCCAGTCTCGCACCCGCCTGCTGGTGGACCTGAGCGCGAAGCGGCAGGAACTGCAGTCCCTCCGCCTGTTCGCGGACGACGCCGAACTGTGGGAGCAACGCGACGCCTGGCTGACCGCCCATCAACCGCCCGCCGAAAATCTGGACCGGGCCGGCTACGAGTTGCTCGAAGAGATGAAGAAGCTCGCGCAGCGGGAAAATGTGCTGCTGGAGAAGCCGGAGCTGCAGGGCACGGATAAGACGGACGTCGCCACGGTGGTCCCCGTCATCCTGCAAACCAAAAGCACCTGGCCGGCGCTGGTCGATTTTTTACAGAAGCTGCAGTCGCCGGACCGGTTCATCGTGGTCGAAAGCGCCGACTTGAGCCAGGACCCGGACGACAACACGCAGATGCGTGGTAAGTTCCGCATTGCGCGCTGGTTTGCGCCATCCTCATGATGAAATTCAGAATGAACGCCCCCACTTCCCGCGCTCTCCGTTTGGTGGCCGGAGCTTTTCTGGTGGCCGCGCTGGGCGGTGGCCGGGCGAGCGCGGCCGATCAGGCGGATCTGCCCGCGTCGTTCTCCGAGGAGCGCTACGCCGGGATGAAGACCAGTTCGCCCTTCGCGCTTGCCACCGCCGCAGTGGTGAAGGAGGAGCCCAATTTTGCGCGGGACATGTTTCTGAGTGGCCGGGCCAACATCGGGGGCCGGGAAATGGTCAGCATCACCACGCAGGACAAGAAGACGTTTACGCTCATCGCGGGCGATCCACCGGTGGATGGCATGAGCCTGCTCGAGGTGAATCCCAGCCCGCTGGTGGGGAAGACCACCGCGGTGATCAAAAAGGGCAGCGATACGGCCACCCTGCAGTTCAATGAAATGGCGATCCGCGCT
Source organism: Chthoniobacterales bacterium (assembly GCA_041743065.1). GTDB lineage: Bacteria > Verrucomicrobiota > Verrucomicrobiia > Chthoniobacterales > Chthoniobacteraceae > JBBSOD01. Next base: position 7,423 of record JBGTNO010000249.1, on the reverse strand, counting down.
CCCGCCGTATTGAACGTCGTGCCGGGACAGCCCCGGGCGAATCTCCCGAACGTCAATATCCCCACCGCACCTCGCGCGAATAATTCCCGGGGGACGACCGGTCGTCCGTCCCGCCGCATTATTCGGCGCCCGTCGAGCTAGGATCCACCGGACTCCGCCGGTTTGGCGGGCCTGTTCCGGGCGACCGGCCCCGCGCGTGGCGCCGCCGGGAATTCCGTCTTGCACTCTCGGAGCGCTCTGGAAATGGTGCTGCGTGCCCGCCGCCCTCGTGTCTCAACCTTCCTCCAAAACGGCGGGCTGGCACGATGTTTTCGATGCGGAGGGCGAGCCGCGACCTCAGTATGAGACGCTCCTCAACCATCTGCGCGGACTTCGGCCCAAGGAGTTGCGCAATCTCGACGAGCGGATGCAGGCCACGCTCCGCGAGATGGGGGTGACGTTCGATTTCATTCGCGAGATGCCGTGGGGGCAGCAGCCCTGGATGTGCGACCTGTTGCCGCAGATCTTCACGGTGGATGAGTGGGAGGTGATCACCCGCGGGGTGAATCAGCGGCTCCGGGCTTTCGAGATGTTCCTGCAGGATGCCTACGGGGCGAAATCGATCCTGCGCGCGGGCGTGCTGCCCATCCAGCCGGTCATGGGCAGCAGTCTCTACCAGCTTGCCGCGGTCGGTCTGCCCTGCGTGCGGGAAGCGTTTCTGCATCTCAGCGGCATCGCGCTCGTCCGCCTGGAGGACGGCTCTTTCGCGGTGAAGCACCATCAGTTTGGCCACGCCTCGGGCCTGTCCTACATGATGCAAAACCGCCGGGCGCTGGCGCGGGTGCTGCCGGATCTCTTCCGCGATGTCTCGGTGCAGTCGCTGGTCAACGCGCCGCTCGCGATCACGGCGCAACTGCGCAGCGTGTTCGCCGATTCCGCGCTCGAATCCGGCGTCGTGCTCCTCACCCCGGGCGCGGGCAGCGGCCTGTATTCCCAGCACAGCCTGCTGGCGCGGCGCATGGGCGTGCCGCTCGTGCAGGGAGGCGACCTGCTCGTGCTGGACGACTGCGTTTACCTGAAAACGGTGAAAGGTCTGGCGCGGGTCGAGGTGATCTACAACCGGGTGCCGGACCAAATGCTGGATCCGCTCGTCTTCAATCGCTCCTCGCGCATGGGCATCCCCGGGCTGACGCACTGCATTCGCAGAGGCTCGGTGAAGCTGGTCAACGGCATCGGCAGCCAGCTGGCCGACGATCGCAGCCTGCAGGGCTTCGCGGGGCGGATTATCCGGTTCTACCTCGGCGAAGAGGCGATCCTGCCCTCACTGGAAACGCTCTGGCTGGGAGACCTCGATGCCCGCGAAATGGTGCTGGATGATCCCGAGCGCTACGATATTCAGCGGAGTTTCGAGGACGATCTCGGTGGCTGGATGGAAACTCCCCCCACCCGAAAAGAACTCCTGCGGATGGCGGAGAATAATCCGAGCGGATTCGTCGCCCAGCCTCGCGGGGCCGGGGCGAGAACGATCTGCTTCGAAAAAAGCCGCACCATCGAAGGGCGGGCCGACTACCTGATCTTCGCCCTTCGCGCGGGCGATCATTACGAGGTGCTGCCCAGCGCGCTCACCCGGGTTTTCGTCCCGCAATCCACCCGCGCGACGAGTCTCGGGTGGATCAGCAAGGATACCTGGATTCCCGAGACGCGCCTCCCGGTGGAGCCCTCGCGCCCGCCCCCCCGGCGGCCGATCGACGAGCGCCCGCCCACCCTGGAAGTGACTAGTCGAGTCGCGGAGGCTTTCTACTGGATGGGGCGCTACCTCGAGCGCGCGTTTCAGCAGGCCTACCTGATCAACGTGATCGAATCGCTCGAGACGGAGGAGCTAAGTTCGGCCGAGCGCCGGCATTACCGCCCGATCTGGAGCCGATTGCTGCCGCCGCGGGACCGGAAAAGCGGAGGCTCGAGCCGTCGCAGTATTTCCCATCCGACCGATCGCTATCACCTCATGCTTTTTCCCGGGCCGGGCTCGGTGACCAGCATGCTCTCGCGGGTGATGGGCAATGCCGAGTCGGTGCAGGAATGTCTCAGCCCGGAAGCGTGGGCCACCCTGAGCAATCTGATCTCCGGATTTCAGAAAACCGGTTTCCGGAAAAAGGCGGGCGACGCCGATATCGCGCGCATGACCCGCCGCATGAGCGAGCTGGCCACGTCGCTCATCCCCCAATATTTCGCCGTCTCCGCCATGACGATGATCGCGGACGACGCCTGGCGGTTCTGCGTGATCGGGCAAATGCTGGAGCGGGCCATCGTCACCGCCAACGCCGTGCTCTCGATCAACCGGACGCTGCCCGCCCATTACGACATGGCTTCCCTCGAGGCCCACAATCTCGAGATCGAACTATCCGCTTTTCTCCGCCTGCTGGGCACGCGCGACGCCTACCGGCGCGTCTATCAGATGCGGGCCGAGCCGATTCCCGTGCTGGAGCTGCTCTGGCAGCATCCCGAGGTGCCGCGATCGGTGGTGCGCTGCCTCAGCCGCTGCGCCGAGCTGCTGGGCAAGTCCGCTTCGTCCCGCTCGCTGGGCGCCGGGCGGGCGCTGTCGGCTTTGGAAAATCTCTGCGCTTTGATCAAGCGAATTGACTGGCATCACTACATCCAGAGCGGCGGCCAGGGAAGCGACGCGGCGGAGCACGCGGGGATCGCGCGCGCCTCCGGGGATCGTCTGCCGGGACAGAGTCTCGCGGTGTTCCTGGGCAATCTCCTTTCCCGGACCCACTCCATTCACAATTTGATTTCCGACGGCTTTCTCAGTCACCAGGCCCATATTGCTCAACCTTTGCAGGAAGAACTGCGAGGCCTGTAGCCATGAAATTCGAGATTCGTCATGTGACTAGCTACAGCTACGCCACCCCGGCCGCGGAAGGCTATGCTGAGGCGCGCTTGACGCCGCCTTCGCTGCCTTCGCAGACCATCGTTCAGCACTTGATCGAATGTCATCCCACCACGCGCATGTCCGGTTACACCGACTATTTTGGAAATCTGGTGCACTTCTTCTCGCTGCCCTTCCGGCATCGCAAGCTTACCATCACCAATCGCGCGCTGGTGGAGACGCATCTTGCCGCGCGGCCGCGCGAGGCTTTGAGCATGAGCGTGGAGGAAGCCCGGCAAATTTTTTCCTCCGCCATGCCGGATGTCTTTCCCTACCTGCAGGAGACGGAAATAGTGCCTTTAGGCCGCGATGCCGTGGCAATTATGCGCCGGTTTTTTCGCGGCGACCAGGTGATGGGTGTGGGCGTCGAGCGGCTGAGCGACTGGATTCACGATGTCTTCAGCTATACCAAGAATGCCACCGATAACTCGACCCGCCTCGACGCCCTTTGGAAAACCAGGAAAGGCGTCTGTCAGGATTTTGCCCACATCGCGCTCAGCGTCCTGCGCACCGCCGGACTGCCGTGCCGTTATGTCTGTGGCTATATCGATGCCGGCGGAACCGGTGCGGCGGGATTGGTGGGCGCGCTAGCCACTCACGCCTGGGTCGATGTGCTGCTGCCCGGCATGGTCTGGGTGGGAATCGATCCGACCAATCGGAAATGGGTGAACGATCAATATGTCGCCGTGTCCTACGGGCGGGATGTGCATGATGCCACGCCGCTGCGCGGCATGTTCAAGGGCGCGGGTTCGCAAAATATGAAGGTGAAAGTTTATGTCAAAAGAAAGGAGGCCGCTCGTGAAGGTGTCGGTCCGCTTCGAAGCTGATTATAACTATAAAGAACCGGTCTCGTTCTCGACCCATCGCTTCCGCTTATTTCCGCGGACCGATCACTTCACCACCGTGCTTCGGCAGTCTTTTGCGACCAATGAAGGCGCCGATGTCCAGTATCGTCGCGATCTTTTCGATAATCCCATGGCCGTCGGGGTCTATGCCGGACAGAGCGCCTGCCTGGTCGGGCGGCTCTCGCTGGAATTGGAGATCATCCGCAAAAATGCGTTTCACTTTTTACTCGCGCCGCACGCCACCGAGTTTCCCTTCCACTATGAAGAGCGGGAACGGGAAGTCCTGGCCGCTTACCTAGTGCCTCGCTACCGGAGTTTCGACCTCGGGTTTTGGCGGCAACCGCGTGAGCCCGCCCCGGCCGTGAGCGCGCTGGTGGAGCTAAACAGGGCCATCCACGAGGGCATCGAATACGAGCGCCGCGAGACCGGACCGGCCTTCTCGCCCGCCGAGACAATTGCGCGGGGCAGTGGCTCCTGTCGCGACTATACCGTGCTCCTGGCCGAAACTCTGCGCGCCCACGGCGTCGCGGCGCGGATGGCCAGCGGTTACTTGTGCGAGTTCGAGTCCGAGCAGAAAACGGCGGAGGGAGCGCTTCACGCCTGGGTGGAAGCCTATTTGCCGGGAGCGGGGTGGGTGGGTCTCGATCCGACCAACGGCACTTTTTGCAATCACAATCACATCACGGCGGCGGTCGGCTTGAGTCCGGAAGACGTCGTTCCGATCGCCGGAAACTATTACAAAGACCATGCGGTGGAATCCGTGATGACCTCGCGGGTCGAAGTAATCGAAATATGAAGAAAGAATGGAAAGCGCCCGCCGACCGGACGGAACAAATTCTGGCCAGGCACGGCGTGGCCATCACGCTCGGCGGCGAGCCGACTTATGTTCCCTTCGAGCCCGACGGCGCGGAATGGAATACGACCGCGGTCGGCCCGACCAAACTAGCCACCGCCTATCGTTACCTGGAAGAAGTCGCGAAGGTGGTCGCTCCGAAGGGCCTCTGTTTTTTCTCTCCCGGTAAAAGTTACCCCGGAGAAATCAATCCGCGCTGGACCCTCCACCTTCTCTGGCGTCGGGATGGCCGGGCCATGATGAAGTGCGCCCGCCAGCGCTTTGGAGCCCGTGAAGGAGGACAAACCATCCCGCGGACGGTCTTGCGGCAGGTGCAGGCGGAGATCAGCCGGAGTCTGGGTCTTGACTCGCCCTGGCTGCGGGGAGTCGATCCGCTGGAATCCACCCGTCTCACGGGAGTCCTGCCGCTTGATCATCAGGAGGGTCACTGGCTTTCCGCCCGCTGGCTGCCTGGGCGGAAGACTAGTTTCGAGCTGCTCGGGGCGGAAGGCCCCGCGGGCTTGCGGCTGCCACTCTCGCAGGTGCCGGAGGGCGTCAGTCGGCGCGCGCTCGTGCTGGAGGTGAATGGCGACTGCCTCGATATTTTTCTGCCGCCTCTCTTGCGGAAGCCGTTCGCCGAGCTGCTGCGCAAAGTCGGCCTGATCCTGGAAAAGGCGAAGCTGCCCTTCCGGCTTCTGGGTTACGTGCCGTCGGATGAAAATAGGAGGTGGGAGAAACTGTCGGCCGCGCCCGACCCAGGCGTGCTGGAAGTGAATCTGCCGGCCTGCGCGACCTGGCGGGAATACGACCGGTGGATCCGACTTCTCGACGCGGCGGCCGAGCGAGCCGGGCTGCGCCCCTGCAAGATTCTCTCCGAGGAGGAATCGGTGGGCACCGGCGGGGGCAACCATCTTCTTTTTGGCGGTCCGTCCACCGATGAGAACGCCTTCTTCCGGCGGCCTGGACTGGTCACTTCGATCATTCGCTACTGGCAGAAGCATCCTAGTCTTTCCTATCTCTTCACGGGTCACTATGTCGGCTCTTCCTCGCAGGCGCCGCGGCCGGACGAATCCTCCCGCGCGCTCTACGATCTGGAGATGGCTTATCGTTATCTGGAAAATCTCGGCGAGGGCGATCACCGTTATATCATTAGCGAAACCCTGCGGCATCTCCACACCGATGGAAGTGGCAATACCCATCGCAGCGAGATCAGCTTCGATAAATTCTGGAGTGTGAACTGGGAGGGCGGCTGCCGCGGACTGATCGAATTCCGGGCGGTTGAGACTCTGCCGCACCCCGAGTGGACTTCCGCGGTGGCGGCGCTCTGGATCGGCCTGGCGGCACTGCAACTGGAAAAACCGTGCCGCACGCCCCTGCATGACTATGCGGGAACTTTGCACGACCGATTTTTCCTGCCGGCGTATCTTTGGGAGGATCTCGAACGGGTGCTGCGGGATTTAGGCAAGATCGGCATTGCGCTCCCGCAGCCAACGTTTCGGGCGATCTGGGAATGGCGTTTCCCGGCCATGCTGGAAGTGTGGGACCAAGGCGGCGCCATGGTGGTGCGGAAAGCGCACGAGGGCTGGCCGCTGCTGTGCGAGACGCCGATCGAGGGCGGCAGCACCAGCCGCTTTGTCGATACTTCGATCGAGCGACTGGAGTTTTTGACCGATGCCGGGCTCGCGAAAAAGGCGGAGATATTTGTGGGCGGCCATCGACTGAACCTGCGGGAGTTTCCGGGCGGGAAAATGGGGGCGGGGCTCCGTTACCGCCGCACCATGCTCTATCCGTCGCTGCATCCGGGCATCAGCCCGCACATGCCTTTGCGGGTGAGCGTGGTGGTGGACGGCGGGCGCCGCGATTTCCTGCTCCAGGAAGGGCGGCGGCGTTTCGAAGCCAGCGAAGTGAAGGGGCGGCTGAGCCGGAAGCCCTGCCAGTCGCTGCGCGACTCGCTGGCGACCTGCGATCTGCGGCTCTCGTGAGCCTGGGGATGTCTCGCTGTGCGAGACACGGGGGGCGCTCCGCAGGGGATGGCCACCCCCTCGCTTCGCACAGCGAACCGGCTCCAAGCGCGCCTTCAAAGATCGAGGCGGGCAAAGATGAGCCCTGGCTTGGCGGACGCAGAAGACGGGGCGCTCGGCTTCGACCCGCGAGCCCGCCCATTCCTCCAGCTTCACCCGTGCCTTCCACTTGGGACCCGTCTTGCGCGAGATGCCGAAGCTTTCGCACAATTCCACCATCATGAACCGGTCCGTCCACCGCAAAATGACATCATTCCCCGGTTATCGACGCTGGTCCCGGTGTCATTTCAGGGGGGAGTCAGTTCGCGTTCAAAAAATCTGAAAAAAGTGCTTGCAGCCTATTTCCAGTTTGCTTAAAACTGTCATCCTTCCTCAAGCAAGATGACTCTTCTCCCCAGAGTGTGCGTGAAACGGCGGGCGGCCCGATGCGGGTGCCCGGCCGCGCTCAATTTTGAGGCTCCGCTTCAAACCTTCCTTTCTTTTTCCGCCGGCCATGATGCCGGCTTTTTTGGGCCCGCCGCTCGGGCTCGTTGTGGTCCCAAACGCCACGTCCTCTTTAGCGGCACCCCCTTGGTCCAGCTCCGGCAAGGATCTTCCCTCGTTCTTGCTCACGTTCACCTCTCTCCCTGCGCCCTATGAATTCCCATCCCTCATCCTCCCGGCGCTCGACCCTGATTGCTTTCGCCTTGGCTGGCGGGCTCGTTATCGCGGTGGCGGGCGCGCTGCTTTTCCTGCGTTCCCATGAGCCCCAGGAGGCGATTGCTGGACGCGCGGCGGAGGGAGCCGCCGGGGAGGTCAACTCTGCGCCCTCCTCTCCCGG
>JBGTNO010000248.1:0-6215 GCA_041743065.1 Chthoniobacterales bacterium | reverse complement strand
TGGCCGCCGGAACGGCGGCGGGGGATTTCGGCACTGCCGGAGGCGCGGGGGCCTTGGGTGGCCCGGGCGGCATTGGTGGTCTGAGACCACCGGCGGAGGGCGGCTCCGGCTTCGAGGGAGGGACAGGGGTCAGCGATCCGGGAGGCTTGGGCGCGGAAGGCTGGGGCGACATGGGTTTAGCGGGACCGGGCATGGGGCCGCCCGCCGCCGGTGCGCCGCCACCCGACGGATTGATTCGAATGGTGGCGCTGCGTTCGTCGGCATCGGGCTCCGCTTTCGGATCCAAGCGCACGGTTGAGGAGCGTTCCTTGTCCGAGGCGTCGGGGAGATTGATCCGGACGGTCGAACTCTTTTCTTCTCCGCTCAGGGAGGAACGCTGCGGGACATTGATCCGCACGGTTTCTTTTTTAGGCGGGTTGGGCGGTGGACTGTCCGTCTGGGGATTTTCTTCGGCCATAAAGCGGTATCCGATTTCTGACAGCACGCCTCTCTTCTGTCAACACATACCGACCCAATCCTTGGAGATACCATGCGGCATGGCGCCGGTCCGAATTTCTACACAATCGGCAAAGTGGGGAAACGGCGGCCCAGCACCTGATCGGCGGGAGCTTTCAGCCAGTTCCGCAGAATCGAGTAATAGACACTGCGGAAGTCCACATTATGAATCAGATCGCCGCGATTCAAATCCGTGAGGCTCGGGTATTTTCCGTGGAGACCGGGCTTCACCGAGCCGCCCGCGACGAAGAGCGGAGCCGCCGCGCCGTGATCGGTGCCGCCACTGGCGTTTTCCGCCACGCGCCGCCCGAATTCGCTGAAGGTGAGCAGCGTGACGCGGTCGAAATTTCCCTGCGCTTTTAGATCCCGGCAGAACGCGGTGACAGCGTCTCCCAGTTCCTCCATGAGGCGCTGGTGCGCGGGGGCCTGCCCGGAATGGGTGTCGTAGCCGCCCTGATTCACGTAGTAAACGCGCGTCGCCAGACCGCCGGCAATCATCCGGCCGACCAAGCTCAGGCTCTCGGCCAGGCGGGTCTTTGGATAGCTGACCTGACTCTTAAACTTCCGCGAAATCCGCAGGATCTCGTCGGAGCTGAGCTGCGCATCCAAAGCGGTGCGCTCCAGAAAATCGAGCGCTCCCATTTCGTTCTGGCTTTCGCCGGTGATCGCGCCGATGGAAGTGCCCGCCTCGGCGCCAACTCCCAGCCCATCCTCTCCCGGACGATTCAAGGACCGGAACGCCTCGTCGGCATCTTCGCCGGTGACCCAGCGATATTGCTCCGGTCTGGCCAGCGAAACGCCGGTGGGCCGCGGGGAGTTAAAGGCCTGCGGACGGGCCCCACCGATGCTGACTCCAACCGTGGGATCGGCTCCCTGGCAGCAGGAATCGAAATAGCGGCCCAGCCAGCCGTCGGTGAGCTTGAGGTTTTCCGCGTCGGCCCCAGTCTGCCAGATCTCGGTCGAGCGGAAATGGGAACGGTTGGGATTCGGATAACCGACGCCCTGCACGATGGCGAGATGGCCGTCATCGTAGAGCCCCTTTAACCCTCCCAGCGCGGGATGGAGCCCGACGTAATCGTCAATCTTGAGGGTATCGGCCGCGGCGATGGCGATCCGCTGGCGAGCCCGATAATAGGCATCGTCGCCATGCGGCACCAGCGTGTTCAAGCCATCGTTGCCCCCGGCCATCTGGAGCACCACCAGGATGGGACCGTCCTTTCCGTCGCTGGTCTGGGTGGCGGAATCGGCCGCCTCCGCATCCATGGCCAGGAAGGTCTTTTCCAGGAAAAGCGGGAGCGTCCATGCCGCCGCGGCTCCCAGCATGGAGGTGCGCAAGAACTGGCGCCGGGTGTGCAGGCTGCGGGTATGTTTCTCGAAATGTTTCATGATATCGGCAGTAGTTTCCGCGGGCGGAAAAAGATCAGGTCAGCTGGTATTGCGGGGTGCTCATCATCAGTTGCAGCAGGTCGCGGACGGCGCTGTCGTCCAGCGGGGCGCGGGCCTCGGCGAAACTGACAAAGGCCGCCGTCTCGCGATCGGGCAGCGTTTGCTGAAATAATCGATCCGTCAGCGCCTCCACCAGTTTCCGGGGATCTTGCCGGGTCTCCGGGGGGGCGATTTTTTTCAGGGGCAGCCTGCCCGCCAGCAGGGCGCGAAAACGCCGGGGATCCTTCACTTTCCCCGAGTTTCCGAGCGGGAGGCCGACGCTTTGGTTTCCCACGGAAAAAGCGGCCAGATTGTAGCGCAGGAGCAGTGTCGCTGTGGTGATCCAAGCCTTGCCGCCATCCCATCCCTTCACACTCGGCGGGCGGAATGGCACCTGCCCCAACCCGTTGAGCGCACCCAGCAACATTCGGGCTGGGGGTAAATCGATCTCCAGAGTGCGCGAAAGGGCCATGACCCATTGCACCGGACTCTTGATCTGCTTCCGCACCGCGTCGGACGAATAGAAGGCCGCGCTGGTGAAGATGGTCTCCAGCAGGGGCCGGATCTCATATCCGCCGGCCCGAAAGTCATCGGCCAGATGGCTCACCAATTTCTCATCGGGCTTTTCGAAGGCGTAGAATTCCCACAGCTTGCGCGCTATAAACGGGGCGCACTCCGGTTTTTTGAGAATCAAGTCAACCACATCGTCGCCGCTGAAATCGCCCGTCTGGCCAAAGATCGTCTTGGGCTCCGAAATCTCCTGACGTTTCCGATAGGTGAATTTCTGGGTGCGCGGGTCGATCTTGTAGGGCGTGAAAGTGCGGGCGGCCTCGTGAATGTCACCCTCGGAATAATGACCCTCGCCGAGCGTGAAGAGCTCCAGAAGCTCCCGGGCGAAATTTTCGTTGGGCTCCCTGCGGAAACTGCGGTCCGTATCCAGCCAGACCAGCATCGCCGGGTCGCGGGCGATCGCTTTGGTGAGCGTGCCGAAATCGCCCAGCCCCTCTCGCCGCAGGGTGTCGTTCTGCTGCCACATCAGGTGGGACCGCTTTACTTTTTCCACGCTGGTGGCGAAATGGCCGTGCCAGAAAAGAGCGAGTTTCTCCGCCACCGGATCCGCATTTTTGCCGCGCAACCGCTCCAGCCACCACTGAGTGAGTGCGAGCTGAGACTGTCTTTCCTGCCGCTGCCACTCCCTCCTTTTCAGGCGGGCGGCCTCCTCATCCAGAGCCTTGATGGCTTGCCGGAAGGCGATCATGTCCACTGGATCCACGCCCTCCGGACGGGTCGTCGCCAGGCTGGCCGCCGCTCCATCGAGCAGCGATTTCACCGCTTTTTCCGGTCCGAGCCGATGCAGCGCGTCGATCTCTTCGGGCGGGCCGCTGAAGCCCGCGCGGCTCAGCAGGTGGGCCGCGGCGCCACGAGACCAGGCGGAATCCGGAAGACGGGGAATCATCCCGGTGGAAACTCCGGTCATCCGCCTAAGTTGCGGCGGATCGAACCATGCACCGAATTACTCTGGTGCTTTCTCCCGGCCAGTTTCCGGTCTTTTTCACCGATGGTGTGTCCGACTCTTTTGATGCGGATAACACCGCGCCCGGCCTGGCGGGCCTCCGCGATCCGCGGGCCGAGATGCCCACTCCGGACCCGGAAACGCTCGTTCACCACCCGCGGCGCGGTGAAGCGCGGCCTCGCAAAGAAGTTGCACCGCGCGACGACATCACCATTCTATGGCTCGGTGTTCCGTCATGAAACAGCTTGAGTTTGCCAGCCATCCCGGGAATCTCGCTCTGGTGCGCAAGTTCGTCCGGGAGTTTCTCGACGAATCCGACTTTTCCTCCCTCGATGCCGACCTCGTCGTCCTGGGGGTGGACGAGGCCTGCACCAACATCATCCGCTACGCCTACAAGCATGAGAACACCCATCTCATCACCCTCACCTGCGAGCAGGCCGCCGAGGGCATCCGCATTCGCCTGCGCGATTACGGGGAAAAGCGCAAGCCCGAGGAAATGCGGGGCCGCCATCTCGAGTCCGTGCGCCCCGGCGGCCTCGGCCTCTTTCTCATGCGGCGCGCTTTCGATGAGGTAAACTATCGCCTCGAGAAAGACGGCACCGAACTCGTGCTCATCAAGCATCCGCCGGGTGGATGCGTGGAAAAGCGCTGAGAGAGCGGCTCAGACCCGTCGCACCCCGCCATCCTCGCTCGTGGCTTCGCTTTTCCCGGCCGCCGACCCGTCATCGGCATGATCCACCGCGGAGGTGCGCTCACGACCTTTCGTCTCTGGAGAGGAGATGGAAGCGAAGCGCCGCTTACTCCCACTCGATGGTGCTGGGCGGTTTGCTACTGATGTCCAGGCAGACGCGGTTGACGCCTTTGACTTCGTTGATGATGCGGGTGCTGATCTTGGCCAGGATGTCGTAGGGGAGGCGGACCCAATCGGCCGTCATGCCGTCCTGGCTCTCGACGATGCGCAGGGCGATGGTGTGCTCGTAGGTGCGCTCGTCGCCCATCACCCCGACGCTCCGGATGGGGAGCAGCACGGCGAAGCTTTGCCAGACGCGGTAATACCACTCGCTCGCCTTCATCTCGGCCACGACGATGGCGTCGGCTTCGCGCAGGACGCGGAGGCGGTCGCGGGTCACTTTTCCGAGGATGCGGACGGCGAGGCCGGGGCCGGGGAAGGGCTGGCGCTGGACGATCTCCCGCGGGAGGCCGAGCTGGGTGCCGACCTGGCGAACTTCGTCTTTGAAGAGCTGGCGCAGGGGCTCGACGAGCTCGAGTTTCATGCGCTTGGGCAGGCCGCCGACGTTATGATGGCTCTTGATCAGGGCGGCGGGGTTCCCGGCGATGGCGACGCTCTCGATCACGTCGGGGTAGAGGGTGCCCTGGGCCAGAAACTTGAATCGGCCGGTCTGCTTCCTGGGGCGGGCGGCGGTGAGCTTCGTGGTGGCTTCTTCGAAGACTTTGACGAATTCTTGGCCGATGATCTTCCGCTTCCGCTCGGGGTCGGTGACGCCTTTCAGCTGGTCGAGAAACCGCTTGGAGGCATCGACATACTTGAGCTTCATGTGAAAATTCTCGCCGAAGACGCGCTGGACGACTTCGGCTTCCTTCGAGCGGAGGACGCCGTTGTTGACGAAGATGCAGGTGAGCTGATCGCCGATGGCTTTGTGCAAGAGCGCGGCGGCGACGGAGCTATCGACGCCGCCGCTGAGGCCGAGGACCACGTGATCGGGGCCGACCTGGGCGCGGATTTCGTCGCAGATCTGGTCGATGAAGGAGCCCATGGTCCAGTCCATCCGGCAGCCGCAGATGCGATAGACGAAGTTTTGCAGGAGCTCTTTGCCGCGCGGGGTGTGGGCGACTTCGGGATGAAACTGGAGGCCGAAAAAGCGCTTTTTCGCGTGCTCGATGGCGGCGTGCGGGGAGTTGTCGGTGGTGCCGACAGTTTTGAAGCCGGCGGGCAGCTTGGTCAGCTTGTCGCCGTGACTGTTCCAGATGTCGAGCGCGGCGGGCAGGCTGTGGAAGAGGTCGCACTCGGGGGCGACCGCGAGCATGCCGTGGCCGTATTCGCGGCGCTCGGAGTGCTCCACTTTTCCCCCGAGATGGAAGCCCATGAGCTGCATGCCGTAGCAAATGCCAAGGATGGGGAGGCCGAGATCGAAGACGGCGGGGTCGATCTTGGGCGCTTTTTTGGCGTAAACGCTGGCGGGGCCGCCGGAGAGGATGATGCCCTGGGGCGGGTGGGCGGCGATCTCGGCGGCGGAGATGTCGTGCGGCAGGATCTGCGAATAGACCTGGAGCTCACGCACCCGCCGGGCGATGACCTGGGTGGATTGGGACCCGAAATCGAGAATGACGATACGGGAGACGGAGTCGGCCGACATTTCAGACATGATGAAAAAAGCCGCGCGAAGGGTTGGCGGGAGCGGGCAATGGGCTAGCGGGAAGCGCCGTCGCCGATGAAGGGGTCGTCCTCTTTATTCTGCTGGTATAGGGTGCCCTGGCCGGTGATGCCGCGCTGGAAATCGCTGCCGGCTTCCTGGACGAGGGGGTCGGGCTCGGTGGCGCAGCCGGGCAGGAAGAGGCCGGCGAGAAGGAGGGCGACGGAGAGGAGCGGTTTCATTTTCGATTGATAAAAGATTCTATCGGCGGGCGCAAGGTGGGAAAGCTGGTGGGTCGGGTGGGGCGGGCGACTGGCTGGAGGCTGTCGGGGCCTGTTCAAAAGTGAACGGAGACTGTTCAAAAGTGGACTGGGGGGTTGGTGGGGGGTCTTTTGGGGGCGCGGGAAGCG
>JBGTNO010000247.1:0-9496 GCA_041743065.1 Chthoniobacterales bacterium | reverse complement strand
GGCGGCAACCCGAACACCCGCCCGACCCAGGACGCGATGGCGGCCGAGATTTGCACCGTCGGACCTTCCCGGCCCAGGCTGTTGCCCGTGCCGATGGAAATGGTGCCGAGGATGAATTTCTTCACCCCCGTCATGATCGAGATGCGCCCGAACTTCAGGAAATACGCCGCCTTGATTTGGGGGATGCCCGAGCCCGCCGCGTCCGGCGCCCAATATTGAATAAGCCATCCGACGATCCATCCGCCCATGGCCGGGCTCAGGATGAGGAGCGGATAGGCCAGTCTCGGCGGCAGGGAGGCAAAACGATGGATCAGGTGCTGCTCGGACCAGTCAATCGAATGGTGAAAACCGACGGCCGCCACCCCGCAGACCGCGCCGATGAGGATCGCGATCACATAGTATTGGCGCTGATGGTTGGCCGCGAGGCGGCCGAGCAGAAGACCGATACCCTGCCGAAAGCGGCGGTAAAAACGGCGGCGATGATGAACACTCACGAAGCGGAGGCGAGCCTGCCGGGCTGAAAGGGTCCGTTCAAGCTTCCATCCCCGCTTATCTTGGCATCGGCGCCATTCATTCACGTCGCCGCAGCCAGATCTCGCCAGGCAGCAGCAGCAGAGCGCCGGCCAGCAGCCACGGCTGCAGCGACCGGTATCCTCCCGTCGGCGAGGCCCCCCGCGACAGCGTTTCGTCGCCTGAACGCAGCACGCGGCCCTGTCCGGCCGCCGCCACCCTTTCCAGCGAAGCCGGATCGGATCCGAGCGATCGATACTCCGCCGCGAGCGGGAAATGCAGTCCGAGCAGCGTCGGGCTCAATCCGCTCTCCGCCGCCCCCACCGCGATGGTGGCCGCCCTGGCCGGAATCCGCTCGAAATGGGTCTCGTAACGACCCGGCGCGGTCTGCTCCGCCCGTTGCCGCTGGGTGGATTCGCCCGCGCCGCTCAGGGATACGGTCAGGTTCTGATCATCGGGAAATTCTCCCGCCGGAGTGGCGGCGTCGATGGTGACATCCAGGCCGCCCGCCCGCTCCACCGTTTGGATTTGCCGCTGGGACCGGTCCTGTCGGCTCTGCAGTGAGCGGCAGAGCTGCGCCCAGAACTGGCCATAGCCGCCCCAGCCGAGCCATTCGCCTGCCCAGCGATTCTTGGCGTCGCTGGTGAAGACCGCCACCCGGCCGAGCCCCGCCCGCCAAGTCGCCAGCAGGGGATCGCCCCGCTCTGTCGCCAGCAGCACGTCCGCCGTGGGCTTGGCCTTGGTCGCATTATAGCCCAGCAGCAGCGGAGCCGCCGACCAGTCGAGACCGGCGATCGAGGGTCCCGGCTGCACCACGATGGGCAGAAACGGCTCCTCCAGCAGGCTGCTCTGGGCGACTTTCAGCGTCTCCGTGCTGAAAATCTGCGGCAGAGTCCGCGCATCGTCCGTGAGATAAAAGCGACCGTTGCCGCGCAGCGCGAGTTGCTTGAGAAACTCCGCGTCCTGATCGGAATCTTGGCCCAAGGCGACCACCGATGTCGTGATCCGATCGGCCAGCATGCCGCTCACGATGTCGAACGAACTCCCGCCTCCCGCCGGGGCGCCGTCGTTATGCTCGCCCGCGTTTTTTTCCTCCGCGTCCCGCGCATCCGAGAAAAGGATGACGTGTTTGATCCGCGCGTCCGTGTTCCGCAGTTGGCGGAAACTTTCCAAAAGGGAGGTGTAAACATAGATGCCGCCGCCGCCCGCCGTGAGGCTGAGAATGCGCGAGCGAGCTTCGGCCGGATTATCCAGCGGACCGAGCGGGCGGAGGGCGTGCACGACCGTGTCCACCGCCAGCACGCCGAACTGATCCCGGTTTTGCAAGGCCTCCATCGCGAAAACCGCCCCCTGGCTGGCCAGCGCCATCTTGGTCGTCTCGCCCACCGGCGCGTTCATCGAGCCCGATCGATCCAGCACGATCAGCAAAGCAACCGTCGGGGTTTCCAGACGGTCGTCGTGCTCCAGGCGCACCGGCAGCATCCGCGCCAGCGGAGTGCCGTAATAACCGCCGACGCCAAAGCTATTCTCCCCGCCCAGCATGGCGAATCCGCCGCCGAAATCCCGCACCCAGGTGCGATACAGCTCCATCTGACTTTGCGACAGGGAGAGCGCGCTCACGTCGCTCAGGAGAAAGATGTCGAACTGCCGCAGGTCCTCCAGCGAGCGCGGCAGCCCGCTGACCGGGCGAATCTGCGCGTCGAAACCTTGCAAATCGAGGGCGGCGGCAAGGGGGCGAATCTGCTCGGGCTCTCCATCGACGATGAGCACGCGGGGCTTGCCCTGGCTCACCAGCGAGACCGAAGCGCGGTTGTTTTCGAGACGAGTGTCGGCTTCCGGCAGCAATTCCACTTCCGCAGTGGTGAGCGGGTCCGTCACCGTCAGGTTGGAAAAGGTGATGGCGTTTCTCCCCGCGGTGAGTTCCACCGTTTGCTCGGCGACCGAAAACTGGTTCAGGGAAAGGCGGGCCGTCGCTGGGGTCGCCCCGGAACTCCGGATATGCGCGACCAGGTCGAACCGCTCCTGGTCGCGCACTTTTGGCGGCGCTTCGATCCGGTCGATGAACACCTCCGGCGATGCCGGGTTCGCGATCGGCCACACATCGAGAGTGATGCCGCGCTCGGCCGCCTTCCGCGCGGCGGAGACCGTGCCGTCATCCGTGAAATTGCCGTCACTTAGCAGGACCAAATGCCGCCGCGTCCCCGCGCGAAAGATGGCGCTGGCGAAATTGATCGCCTTCCCGCCGTTCGTCTCGCCGGGCTGCCACGTTTCCGGCCAAGCTTCCGGCAGATCCAAGCTGGTGGAGATCGGCGAGATCAATCTCGGCTCGCCGGCAAAAGCGACCAGCCCTTTGGTCGGAGTCTGAGCGGCGAGACGCTCGATAATTTCAGCCGCCCGCCGCCGGGTTGCGGCGTCGATACTGTCGGATCGATCCAGCAGAAAAATCGCGGTGTCCGAACCGGGGGAATGGTGCCAGCGCAGCCCGGCCAGCGCCAAAATCAGCAGCAGCAGCATTCCGCATCGAAGCGTGGCCAGCCAGGCGCGCCGGGATCGGGAAGCGCCGTTCAGCGCCAGCCGCCACGAGAGTGGGACGAGGGCGACGAGGGGCAGCAGCAGCAGAAAGAGAGGCGAGGCAAACGACACGGGAAGGAGACTTGGGTCGGGAGCCTGGATAGTCAAAAGAAACGCCCGTGCAGCGAACGGAAGAATCGTATCCGTCTAGTCTAGCCGCGGGTGCTGGCGCGGCGGGTCTTTTGTTTCACGCCGTATTTTACCGGCCGGCGCCTGGGCTCGATCTTATCAATGCCGGTGCCGGCTTTCAGTTCCATGATCTGGTCGCGCAACAAGGCGGCTCGTTCGTATTCGAGGTTGGCGGAGGCGTGCTCCATTTCCTGCTGCAGCTCACGGAGGGTTTCGCCGAGGTTATACTCGCCGCCACTCTCCCGGATGCGGGCATCGTCGCTGGCTTTCCTGCCCTGCAGGATGGAGTGGAGGCTTTCCTGGACGGCGCGGCGGATGGTCCGCGGCGTGATGCCGTGCTTTTGGTTGTAGGCTTCCTGTTTCTCGCGGCGGTAGGTGGAGACGTCGATCAGCGCCTGCATGCTCTTCGTGATGGTGTCGGCGAAGAGCACGACCTCGCCGTTGACGTGGCGGGCGGCGCGCCCGGCCGTCTGGATGAGCGAGGTCTGACTGCGGAGGTAGCCTTCCTTGTCGGCATCCAGGATGCAGACGAGGCTGACTTCGGGGAGATCGAGACCTTCGCGGAGCAGGTTGATACCGACCAGGATGTCGAACTCGGCGGCGCGGAGGGCGCGCAGAATCTCGACGCGCTCGATGGTGTCGATGTCGCTGTGCAGATAACGGACGCGCAGCCCCACTTCGCGCAGGTAATCGGAGAGATCTTCGGCGGTCCGCTTGGTCAGAGTGGTGATGAGGACGCGCTCTTCTTTTTCGACGCGCTGGCGGCAGAGCTCAATGGTGTCGTCGATCTGCTCTTTCAATGGACGCAACGTGATGCGCGGATCGAGCAGGCCGGTGGGGCGGATGATTTGCTCGACGATGAGCGGGCGGCCGGGCGTGTGAGCATCGAAGGAGGCGATGCTGGCTTCGATATTTTCCGTGGTGCTGCGCGAGATCTGGAGGGATGGTCCGCTCCCGGCGATGGCCGCGGGAATGGGCTCGTCCTGGCCGATGCGGTCGCGCTTGTGCGGAATGTAGCCGGTGTTCCCGGCCACGCTGTTCTTCATTTCGAACTCGGCCGGCGTGGCGCTCACGTAGAGCCGCTGGCCGGTCATTTCCATGAACTCGGGGAAGGCGAGGGGACGGTTATCCATCGCACTAGGCAAACGGAAGCCGTAATCGACCAGCACGCTTTTGCGCGACTTGTCGCCTTCGTACATGCCACCGATCTGCGGGACGGAGGCGTGCGATTCGTCGATGACCGTGAGGTAATCCTTCGGGAAAAAGTCGAGCAAGGTGTAGGGCCGCGAGCCGGGCGGGCGGCCGGTCAGGTGGCGCGAGTAGTTTTCCACGCCGTTGCAAAAACCCATTTCCTGCAGCATCTCCAGGTCGTATTCCGTGCGCATTTTCAGCCGCTGCGCTTCGAGCAGTTTGCCGTGCTTTTCGAATTCGATGATGCGCGCGTCCAGTTCCTGGCGGATGGAGTGGAGCGCCCGCTTGAGCTTGTCGGCGGGGGTGACGAACTGTTTCGCGGGAAAAAAGGTGAAGTTAGCTAGTTGTTCGTGGGTGTGGCCGGTGAGGGGATCGACGCGGGTGATCCGGTCAATCTCGTCGCCGAAGAACTCGAGCCGGATCGCTTCCTCATCCTGACTAGCCGGCTGCACTTCGACCACATCCCCGCGCACCCGGAACCGGCCGCGGGAGAAGGCGACGTCGTTTCGCTCGTAGAGCATGTTGACTAGTTTCGAGAGGACGGCTTCGCGCGTGATCTGCTCGCCGACTTTTACATGACAGAGCATGTTTTTATAGTCGTCCGGCGAGCCGAGGCCGTAGATGCAGGAAACGCTGGCGATGACGATCACGTCGCGCCGGGTCAGCAGGGAGGTGGTGGCGGAGAGCCGAAGCCGCTCGATCTCGTCGTTGATGGAGGAATCTTTCTCGATGTAGGTGTCGGTGCGCGGAATGTAGGCCTCGGGCTGGTAGTAATCGAAGTAGCTGACGAAATACTCGACGGCGTTGTCGGGAAAAAACTGCTTGAACTCGGAGTAGAGCTGCGCGGCGAGGGTCTTGTTGTGTGAGATGACGAGGGTCGGCTTTTCGACGGCGCGGATGACGTTGGCGACGGTGAACGTTTTGCCGGAACCGGTGACGCCGAGCAGGGTCTGATGCGGATTGCCCGCCTCGACGGACTTGATCAGTTTGCCGATGGCCTGGGCCTGATCGCCCTGGGGCTGGTAGTCGGAAGTAAGATCGAAGGTCACGGGAACCGGCACTTTCGCCGCACCGTGGCGGGAGCGCAAGCGGGCGCGAGTTTGATTCGCGGAAGGTTCATTTCCTAATCACACCCGCAGATAGGTGAGCCCGCAGTGATCGCCGTTTTGAATGAGGTGGGCCAATCTCCAGCGGGTGCTGGCGGGGAGGTAGGGGCCGGCTCTGCCGGTCAGCGTGGAAAGGCGGCGACCGCCTTGGATTTCAGGGTGGAGGTTGAAATGAATTTCATCGACCAGGTCATGGCTGATCAAGGCGGAGAGCACGGTGGAGCCCAGCGGACAGAGCAGATGGCGGGCGGCGAATTCCCGGTAGAGGCGACTCAGGCGAAGGAGGACGTCCTTCTTTTCCCGGGCGATCTGGAGGTGAGGCAGCTGGGGAGCGGGAGCGGTCCGGCTGATAAAGAAAATGCCGGGCCCGGGGTGGCTGGCGGCGTGTTTGATATCGCCAACCAAGGGGCTCAGCCAGGAGGAGGTGACGCCTTCGAGAGGCGTGAGCGGCACGCCATCGAGCAAGACGGTGTCGAAGCGGGCGAGGGCGACCGTTTGAAGCTGGAGTTCGCGCTCAGTCGGTGGCAGCAGACGCCCATCGAGGCTGAGGGAAGCGCAGGCGGTGAGGTGCGGGCGTTCGATTCGCTTCATGACACGTCGATCGGGTGGGTGAGATCCTCCTCGATATGCGCGACGGTTTCCCGAATCTCGCCCAGAGCGGCATGCCTGCTGGGACGGTAGAGGAGATAAATGAATCCGCCCACGGCACTCCAGGCGACGATGATGAGAAAACCGGTGAGCGAAATGAGGACCGCGGTGTCGGAAGGGACGCCGTGGAGATCGCCGAGCAGCTTTTCGAAAAGCCCCTCGCGCACGCCGACTCCGGAGATGCTGATGGGCAGCGAGGTGATGACGGCGACGATGGGCATGACGGCCATCATATTTAACCAAGAGACGGTATCGGTGAAGGCGCGGGAGGCGAAATAGAAGGTGGTGAAAAAACAGCCGTGCGCGAGGGCCGAGAGGCCGAGGCCAGCCAGCGAGGTGCGCCAGGCGCGACCGTAGAGTGAGTAGGCGAGCGACATTTCGACCAGTTTGTCGCGTCCGGGCAGGCGGGCGGGCAGTTTATTGATCCAGCCGCAGGCGGTGATGATGACGGAGAAAACGATGAGACCCAGCGCGTTGGCCATGATGAAGAGCAGCGCCAGCAGCAGCGCGCGAGTGGCCGGCGTCTCCAGAAAGGCCCGGTAGTGTGGGCCGAGCAGGACGGCGGTGATTCCGATGAGGGCGATGAGTCCGAGCAGGCGATCCATCAGCACGGTGAGAAAGGCGGCGGCCTGCTGCCCCTTCGTTTCCTTGAGCAGGTAGTAAATTTTCACCACGTCGCCGCCGACCGCGCCGGGCAGGAAGACATTGAAGAAAACGCCGATCATAAAGAGCTGGAGAACGCGCCAGAAAGAGAGATGGATACCCTGCACTTTCAGCAGCAGGTGCCAGCGCCAGGCCCCGAGCACCTCGACGGCGCTGTAAATGAGCAGGCCGATCAGGACCCAGTGTTTATCGGCGTTTTGGAGCGCTTCCCACATCCGGGCGCGCTTCGCGGGATCGTGGAAAAGATAGATGAGCAGACCGACGGTGACCGCAAGCTGGAGGAGAGTGGCGAGAATCTTCTTCATACGCCGTAGCGGTCTTTCCACTGGGCGAGGGAAGTCAGAATCTCGTCGCGGCTGCGGCGGGGGCTCATTTCCCAAGTCAGCCAGCAATCCCGGGGCAGCAGGGGCAGGAGCTGGTCATAATCGATGCCGCCGGTGAAGGGGGTGAGGTGATCGCGATCGGGCCAGCCGCAATCGTGCAAATGGCAGCCGATGAGGCGCGGGCTGATTTTTTGCAGCCATTCGGCGTGGTCGAGCCAGCCCACGTTATGCTTGGTCTGCACGTGACCGAAGTCGTGCCAGTAGCCGACATTGGGTGAGTCGAGGTCGTCGAGGAGCTGGATCATTTCGCGCTCGGAGGGGATCTCTTCGTAGTTCTGGCGACTCTCGATGCCGAGCAGGATGCCCTGCTTTTCGGCATGCTCCACGATAGGCGTCAGGCAGGTTTTGACCCGATCGAGATACAGGGGCGCACGCTTTTCGCGTTGCTTCACGGCGGCGACCTTTTTTTTCACGTAGCCGCGGGAGAGGTATTGGCCCGCCTCGGCGAGGGCGGCGAGTTCACGGGTGATCCGCGGCATGACCACGTGCCCAAGATGCAGGACGACGTATTTCGCCTCCAGCCGGGCCGCGAAGTCGATCGTCTGCAGCGTCAGTTTCAGCGCCCGGTCCCGCTCGGTCGGTCGATGCGAGGAATACTGGTAGCAATCAGGTGCCGCCCGCGTGATCTCGACGGGCAGGGGGCAGAAATTGTGCAGCCCGCTGATCTTGATGACACCCTCCGCGTGCGCTTTCTGGATGCCCTCCGTAAGCGGAAGCCGAATGCCGTGGCCGAGCTCGGCGTATTCGAAACCGAGCGCGGCAATCTTGTGTAAAAGCCGGTGTCCATCCTTGAGGCGGCCGGAGTTCCAACAGGTCGAAAATGACAGCATCGGGCTAGAGCGGGCAGGGGCTTCAGGCGATGGCCTGGCCCGCGGATCCGAAGAGCGTGGCGCTGCTCATGCGGAGGGAGCGGCCGCGCGGTCGGCGTAGCCTTGCGGATAACTCTCATGCCAGCGCCAGGCCGACGCCACGATATCGCGGAGGCCGGTGTATTGAATCTGCCAGCCGAGTTCCGCCTTCGCCTTGGAAGAATCGGCGAAAAGGGCGGGCGGATCCCCGGCTCGCCGCTCGCCGCCTTCCACCGGCACCGGACGTCCGGTCACCTCCTCGACGGCCTGGATCACTTCGCGCACGGAGTGTGGCGAGCCCGTGCCGAGATTATAAAAATGCTGCGCGCCTGGGGTGGTCAGCTTTTCAAAGGCGGCGATGTGCGCGCGTGACAGATCGTCCACATGCACGTAATCGCGGAGGCAGGTGCCGTCCGCCGTGTCGTAATCCTGACCAAAGACGGTGAGGTGATCGCGGCGTCCGGTGGCGGCGTCGATGACCAGCGGAATGAGGTGCGTCTCCGGATGATGGTCCTCCCCGATGGAGCCATCCTCGGCCGCGCCGGCCGCGTTGAAATAGCGGAAGGCCGCGAAGCTGAGTCCATGCGCCACCGCGAGCGCCTTGAGCAGATTCTCGAGATCCAGCTTGGTCTGACCGTAGGGATTGATCGGCCGCTGCGGGAGATTTTCGGTGATGGGCAGCCGGTCGGGCACGCCATAGGTCGCGCAGGTGGAGGAGAAGACAAACTTGCGGATGCCGAACTCCTCCATGGTCCGCAGCAGCACCAGCGGACGCGCCAGGTTGTTGTCATAATATTTCACCGGGTTGGTCACCGACTCGCCCACGTAGGCAAACGCCGCGAAATGCAGCACCAGCTCGATCTTTTCCTGGGAGAAAAGATTGGCCAGCAGAGCGGCGTCGCCCAGGTCGCCCTGATAGAATTTCACCTCATCCGAAACCGCCGCCCGATGCCCGAAGACGAGGCTGTCGAGCACGACTGGCTCATGTCCCGATTTCTGCAATTGCCGGACACAGTGACTGCCGATGTAGCCGGCGCCTCCAACGACGAGAACGTTCATGCGGACGAGGCTTGTATTGCGTTCGGGGTGGGGTTGGCTAGCGGTTTCTTTTTTCATGTCTTCCTCGCTCCCCCGCATTGTCATCACCGGTGTCGGTTTGACGGCCCCCAACGGCAACTCGCTCGCCGAGTTTCGTCAAAACCTGCTGACGGGCGTCGCCGGGGTGGAGCGGATGGAAGTCCGTTACATGGGAACGCTGCTTGCCGGGGTCTGCCATTACGATCCGTTGCGTTATCAGAAGAAGAAGGAAGTCCGTGTCGGGACTCGCGCCGGTTCCATCTCAATCTACTGCGCGCGAGAAGCGCTCGCCGACAGCGGTCTGCAGGTTGACGCCTTGGTCAAGGACCGCACCGGCATTTACATCGGCTGCACGGAACACGGTAACGTG
>JBGTNO010000246.1:0-9079 GCA_041743065.1 Chthoniobacterales bacterium | reverse complement strand
GGCGGCCGCTACTTATGGGCGTTTCCCGCAAATCATTTCTCTCCACCATCCTGGGCGATCCCGCGCTCGAGCGCCGTTCCGCGCCGACCGTGGCGCTCACGGGCGTGCTGCGGGCCGCCGGCGCGCGGATCTTCCGCGTGCACGAAGTCCGGGAAAATGTGGACGCCCTGCGCGCGGTCGAAGCGGTGCTGAATTGCGAATCCGCCTGATATGCTGGCTGGAACTGTGATCGATTTCGCCAGCGATAACTGGCGCTCCGCCATCGAGATCCTTCTGCTCTGGATCGCGATCTACTACGGCTATCTCTATTTCCGAGGCACGCGCGGGGCGGCCGTGCTGACCGGGCTGGTGGTTATTTTCATGACCGCCACCCTCGTGTCGCAACTCCTCCAACTGGTGGTCATCAGCTGGATCATCCGCAGTCTCACCGCGTTTCTGGCCATCGCGCTCCTCATTATTTTCCAGCCGGAGCTGCGGCGGGCGCTGGCCGCGCTCGGGAGTCATCATATTTTCTCCGTGGTCACGCAAAACCGCGCCGCCATCGAGCTGTTGAGCGATGCCACCTTCGAGCTGGCCAGCCGTCAGTTCGGCGCGCTCATCGCCCTGGAGCGCGACACGAACATCCGATCCTTCGCGGAGAGTGGTGTGAACATCGATTGCGAACTTTCCACCGAATTGATCGTGACCGTTTTCCACCCGAAGACGCCCTTGCACGACGGCGGAATGGTGATCAATAACGACCGCATTCTCGCCGCGGGCTGCATCTTTCCGGTCAGCCAGCGCGAGGATCTGAGCCGGGATCTCGGGCTGCGGCACCGCGCCGGCCTGGGCATCACCGAAGAAACCGACGCTATCACCATCGTCGTGTCCGAAGAGACCGGCATCGTTTCCATTTGCCATCGCGGAAGGGTGGAACGTAAGTTCGATCCCGAATCCTTCAAGCGTCGCCTGAGCGAGCTGCTGTTGCTCGACAAGAATGAGAAAGCTGATCAAGGCCCAGGCCAACCTGGGAGCGAAAATCGTGGCACTGCTGCTGGCGGTGGCTCTGTGGTTTCTCATTAAGAAGAACATCGAGACCCGCAACCCCTCGCCCGGTCGCTTTTACCTCAAGCCGCCCAGCACCGACGCGATGGTGCCGTGAGGGAAAGTTGAGAGTTGAAGGCTGTCCGTGGAGTGATTCAACTCGGCGCCCACTTTTCTCTCCACGCTCCACCATGATCCCGCTCTCTCCCCATGTCCCTGCCTCCTCGTAAAATCTTCGGCACCGATGGGGTCCGCGGCACGGCCAACATCGAGCCCGTCACCGCCGAGACCGCCCTCAAGCTCGGCCGCGCCGCCGCCCACATCTTCGCCTCCTCCGGCAAGGCGCGGACGGGCGACCGGCCGAAGATCGTCCTCGGCAAGGACACGCGGCTTTCCGGCTACATGCTCGAAAACGCCATGGTCGCGGGCATCACCTCGCTGGGCGTGGATGTCCTCGTCATCGGCCCCTTGCCGACCCCCGGCGTCGCCTACATCACCCGCTCCCTGCGCGCCGACGCCGGCATCGTCCTCTCCGCCTCGCACAATCCCTACGAGGATAACGGGATCAAATTCTTCCGGGCCGACGGCTACAAGCTCGACGACCGGATCGAAGCCCAGATCGAAGACCTCGTCTTCAGCGGCGAGATCGACAAAATCCGCCCCACCGCCTCCAAGATCGGCCGCGCCACCCGCATCGACGACGCCCTCGGGCGCTACGTCGAGTTCGTCAAATCCGGCTTCCCGCGCGGCAAGACCCTCGAAGGCCTCAGCGTCGCCGTCGATTGCGCCAACGGCGCCGCCTACAAATCGACGCCCTGCATCCTGCGCGAACTCGGCGCCAATCCCATCGTTTGCCACAACGAGCCCAACGGCCGGAACATCAACTACCACTGCGGCAGCACCTACCCCGAGCAGATTCAGCGCATCGTCATGGAAACGAAGGCGCACGTCGGCATCACCCACGATGGCGACGCCGACCGCGCGCTGCTCTGCGACGAAAACGGCGAACTGGTCGATGGCGACGAGATCATGGCCATCGCCGCCATCGATTTCCTGAAATCCGGACGCCTCGCCAAGAATACCCTGGTGGCGACGATCATGAGCAACTTCGGCCTCGAAGAAGCGCTCGCGCCGCATGGCGGCAAGGTGATCCGCGCCAACGTCGGCGACCGTTACGTCATCGAGAAAATGATGGCCGACGATCTGAACGTGGGCGGCGAGCAGAGCGGGCACATGATTTTCCGGGACTTCACCACCACCGGCGACGGCATGATCAGCGCGCTGCAAGTGCTGCGGATCATGCAGGAGACGGGGCAGCCGCTCAGCCGGCTGAAGAAATGTCTCAAGAAGTATCCGCAGGCCCAGCGCCACATCCGGGTGCGGGCGAAGAAGCCGATTGAGGAATGGCCGAACGTGACCGCGCTCGTGGCGGCCGCCGAAAAAGAGCTGGGCGGCCAAGGGCGTGTCATCCTGCGCTATTCCGGCACCGAGCCGAAGATTCGGTTGCTGATCGAGGGCCGCGACGAGGCGTTGATCACCCGTCAGGCGGACGAGATTGCGGCGCGCATCGTCGCGGAGATCGGGGCGGAAGTCTAACCACGGAGACGGAGGCGCGGAGCGGGCGAAATTGAAAGGGTCCTCAGTTGTGAACGGGTTTATCACCGGGACCGATACGGACGTCGGGAAGACTTACGTGACGGATTTACTCACGCGGGGATTCCGGCGGGCGGGGCTGGATACGGTGGCGCTGAAGCCGCTTTGCTGCGGTGAGCGCAAGGATGCGGAGATTCTCCGGCAAGCGGCGGCGGATGAGCTGACGCTGAATGACGTCAATCCCGTCTGGCTGCGGCCCGCGCTGGCGCCCTACGCGGCTTCCATGATCGAGAACCGCTCTGTCGATCTGGATCTGATTCTGGAAACGTTTCAGCGGATTCGGCGGCAGTATCGATCCGTGCTGGTGGAGGGCGTCGGGGGGTGGCTGGTGCCGATTCGGCGGGATTATTGGGTGCGGGATCTGGCGAGAGAGATGGGTCTGCCGGTGGTGGTGGTGGTAAGCAACCGGCTTGGCTGCCTCAATCACACCTTGCTGACGGTGGAAAGCATCCGGACCGCGGGGCTCGAATGCGCCGGGCTGATCGTGAATCATCAATTTCCCGACGATCCGTCCGCCTGCACGAATCCGGGTCTGTTGGAAGATCTGCTTGGGTTGCCGATTCTTCACGAGATCCAGCATGGTCAGCGTGCTCTGGAGATGTAATGGGGAGCACACGCGTCTTGCGTGTGCTGGCCGGCGTCTCGCCGGGCAGCTCGGGCGGATAGTATCCGCCCGGCGGCTTTGGCGAGACGCCAAAGCCGACCCGCGAGACGCGTGTGCTCCCCGGAGACTTGCCGTCGTCACCGCTCACGCTCTACAACCCCTCCATGCAGGACATCGCCATCGTCATTCCCGCGCGCTGGGCTTCGGTCCGTTTCCCGGGGAAGCCGCTCCACCTGCTGGCTGGCAAACCACTCGTCCAGCACGTCTGGGAACGTTGCCGCGAGGCTCGCCGGGTGCCGCGCGCGCTCATCGCCACCGACGATGAGCGGATCGCCGCCGCCGCGACTGGCTTCGGCGCGGAAGTCATCCTGACCTCACCCGATCACCCCACGGGGACCGATCGCCTCGCCGAAGTCGCCCGCAAACTGCCGGACATCCGCGCCCTCATCAACGTGCAGGGGGACGAACCGCTGGTCGATCCCGCCTTGATCGAGCGCCTCGCCACCGAGCTGCGCCAAGAGCGCGCCCTCGAGATGATCACCGCCGCCTCCCCTTTCGGCCCGGCGGACGATCCCGAGAACCCAAACCAAGTCAAAGTCGTCCTCGATCGCGCCGGAAACGCTCTCTATTTCTCGCGAGCCCCGATCCCGCACCAGCGCGAATCCGGCGGATTTTGCGCAGCCCGCTATCGACACCTCGGCATCTATGGATACTCTTCCGCGTTTCTGCACAAATTCGTGACCTGGCAACCCACCGATCTGGAAATGACTGAGCGGCTCGAGCAGTTGCGCGCGCTGGAATACGGCACGCGCATCCGCGTGCTGCTGACGGAGCATTTCTCCCTCGGGGTCGATACCCCCGAGGATGCCCGGGCCGCGGAGAAACTTTTGGACCGACCATGAAATTTATCTTTGTCACCGGCGGAGTCGTCAGTTCGCTGGGCAAAGGCCTGGCGGCGGCGGCGCTCGGCACTCTGCTCGAGGCGCGGGGGCTTCGCGTGATCCTGCAAAAATTTGATCCTTATCTGAACGTCGATCCCGGGACGATGAATCCTTTCCAGCACGGAGAAGTCTATGTGCTGAACGACGGCGCCGAGACCGACCTGGATCTCGGCCACTACGAGCGTTTCACCAGCAGTGAGCTGACCCGCTGGAACAATCTCACCTCCGGCCAGATCTACGAGCGGGTGCTGATGAAGGAACGCCGGGGCGATTATCTGGGCAAGACGGTGCAGGTGATTCCGCACGTGACCGATGAGATCAAGCTGCGCCTCCGCCGCAACGCGCAGGAGCAGGGCGGCGACATCATTGTCACGGAGATCGGCGGCACGACGGGTGACATCGAGGGGCTGCCGTTTCTGGAGGCGATCCGCCAGTTTATCCTGGAAGTCGGGCCGGAAAACGTCTGCATCATGCACGTGACGCTGGTGCCGTTCATCAAGGCGGCGGGCGAGCTGAAGACCAAGCCGACCCAGCAGAGCATCGCCAAGCTGCGCGAGATCGGTCTCCAGCCGCAGGTGGTGATCGCGCGGTGCGAGCGCCCGCTCGACGACGAGGTGCGGGCGAAGCTTTCGCTCTTTTGCAATGTGCCGCAGAAGGCCGTGATCGAGGCCCGGGATGTGGACCACACCATTTACGAGATGCCGCTCATGCTCCAGCACGAGAAGCTGGATGACATCGTCTGCGAGCTGCTGCGCATCGAGGCGCCCGCGCCGGACATGACGAACTGGCGGCGCTTCGTGTCGCGGGTCATCCGTCCCCGCAAGCGGGTGAAGGTCGCCGTGGTCGGCAAATACATCGACATGCAGGATGCCTACAAGAGCATTTACGAATCGCTCACCCACGCCGGCGCGGCGCATGATTGCGGGATCGATCAGGTGAAGGTGGACGCCGAGGAGATCGAGGAGAAAGGCGCGGCGGCTCTGCTGGGAGATATCGCGGGCATCGTGGTGCCCGGCGGCTTCGGCGACCGCGGGATCGAGGGCAAAATCCTCGCCGCGCAATACGCCCGCGAGCATCGGTTGCCGTATCTGGGACTTTGTCTCGGCATGCAGGTCGCCACGATCGAGTTCGCGCGGAATGTCTGCGGGCTCGAGCACGCCAACAGCACAGAGTTCGATCTCGACACGCCGCACCCGGTCATTTCCCTGCTCGAGCAGCAGCGCGACGTGACCACGAAAGGCGCTTCCATGCGGCTCGGCACCTGGCCCACGCGCATCAAGGAAGACACCCGCGCCGCCAAGATCTACGGCCAGTCCGAGATCCAGGAGCGCCATCGTCACCGGTATGAATTCAATGGAGCCTACCGCGAGCAGATGGAAGAGGCCGGTTTCATTGTGGCCGGCACTTCGCCCGACGGGAATCTGGTCGAGCTGATTGAGTTGCGCGATCATCCGTGGTTTTTGGCCTGCCAGTATCACCCGGAGTTCAAGTCGCGCCCGAACAACCCGCATCCGCTGTTCCAGGCGTTTGTGGAGGCGTGTCTGACTCGGATGGATTGAGGGGTATCGGGGGGTTGGGGGGCAGGTCAGCAAAACCGACGTCGGAACTGCCTCAAAGTCGCCGGACTTCGTATCCCTTGGCTCGGAGCAGCGCCACGATGCCTTTGGGGCCGATAAGGTGGCCGGCCCCGACGACGATCAGCACGTTGCGCTGGCCGCGAATCCGCTGTTCGATGGCCGGGAGCCACTGGCGATTGCGAACGGCAAACATGCGCTCGGTCAATTTCGGATCAGCTTTGGCCTGTTCCTCGATGAGGCGGTTAAGGCCCGCCAGATCGCCGTGGCGCCAGGCCCGGGCCATCCGCTGAATGGTGTGCTCGACTTCCCGCAGATTCAGCAACGTGCCGAGCAGATAGGCTTCGGCTTCGCGATCGGAGCCGTCCATGTTGAGCGCGGTCTGGGCGGACATTTCTTCCAGACCGGAGACCGGGAGGTGGCGGAGTTTGGCCTTGCGGAGAAAGTAATTGTCGATGCCGAGTTCGCTGCGCAGCCCCTGTTGCTCGAGATAGCGCGCGCTGAGCGCATCGGCCAGAAACCAGGGACGATAGCGGTTCACCTGATCGAGAGTGGTGCCAAACAAAGGCAGGAATTCGGTCAAAAAATCCTGCGCGGGCTGGGTGAGATGATGGCGGAGGGCGTCTCCTTTCGGATAAGTGCCGAGCTTTTCCAGCTCCGCTCCGACATCCTCGCCGGACCGGCCCGAGAGGTC
The DNA here is from genome assembly GCA_041743065.1 of Chthoniobacterales bacterium. Taxonomy (GTDB): domain Bacteria; phylum Verrucomicrobiota; class Verrucomicrobiia; order Chthoniobacterales; family Chthoniobacteraceae; genus JBBSOD01. The sequence continues at coordinate 2,590 of JBGTNO010000246.1, read as the reverse complement.
GATTTCCAGGACCAGTTCGTCGGCATCGGCGAAGGCCTTTTCCATGACGGCGTCGAGCGGGTGGACGGAGGCGGGCATGACGTGGACCGAGCCGAGCAGATAGACGACGTGCCGCTGATCGCGCACTTCCCAGAGGACATGGCGTCCCGCCCGGTCCGCCGGCGCGAGCGTGGAGCAGCCGCCGAGCGACCAGAGCGCGAGCAGCGCCAGCGGGGCCAGTCGTCGCGCGCGGAACATCGGGTGCAGCAGAGCAGGCCCGCGGGCGGGCGTCACTCGGAATCGACGGCTACTCCAGGCGGGGGAAAAGCGGGATCGGGGTGCCGAGTTGGTGGCCGTCGGGTAGGCCGCCCCAGATGGCGTCGGCGAGCTGGAAGCGCGTCTCCTGCCCCTGCTCGTCCATCTTCCAGTTGAGCTGATCGAAGATGCCATGCGCCGCCTTCGGCAGCACGGGCGAGAGGAGGATGGCGATGATACGGAGGGATTCGGCGAGGTGGTAGAGGACGGCGTTTAGGCGCTCGGCTTGGGCGGGGTCTTTGGCGAGCGCCCATGGCTTTTCCGAGTCAATGAGGCCGTTGCAGAAAGTCGCTATTTGGAACACATGGTGCAATGCGGCATTCACTTGATGCGGCATAAGTGGTCCAACCGTCGCATTCCCAGAATTAACAAGCCCGCCGTCCATTGACTCATGAAAGAGTTTGGAATGAGTTTCGACCCAAAGATCAAGGTTAAGTGTCTGATAGAAATTTGACTTAGGAGCTACCATGTTCGGAAGAATTCCTTCCCGATACTTCGCCTCCATGTTCAGCGTGCGATTGAGCAAATTCCCGAGAGTGTTGGCAAGGTCGGTATTGTAGCGTTGGACGAGGCGTTCTTCGGAAAAGTCAGCGTCTTTGCCGGTGGGGATGTCGCTCATCAAATAATAGCGCACGGCTTCGGCGCCGTATTTTTCGGCCAGCTCGTGCGGATCGACTACTTTGCCTTCGCTCTTGCTCATCTTCGCGCCGGAGATATTCCACCAGCCGTGGACGAGCAGGGTGGGCATTTCTTCGTCTAAAAAACCGAGCGCCTTGAGCATGATCGGCCAATAGACGCCGTGCGCGGGGATCATGATGTCTTTGCCGATGACGTGGAGCGCGGGCCACCACCGGGCGAATTCGGAACTCGGGTCGCCCCCCGAATTCGAGTCGTGGCCGGGAACGAAGCTGATGTAGTTCACCAGCGCGTCGAACCAGACGTAGGTCACGAATCCCGCCCCGAAGCTCTCCGGGAAAGGGATGCCCCATTGAAGGCGCGAGGCGGGGCGCGAAATGCAGAGGTCGCCTTCGAGTTTGGCGGCAGCATTGCGCAGTTCGGAGACCCGAAAATCGGGGACGACGAAGGGATAGCCGTCGGCGCTGCGTTTATCGATGAAGTCGAGGAGCCACTCTTTGTGTTCCCGCAGGCGGAAGTAAAAGTTTTCCTCTTCGCGGAATTCGACGGGCTGCCATTCGGGGCCGAATTCTCCGTCGGGGCCGCGCTCTTTGTCGGTCAGAAATTGCTCCTGGCGGATGCTGTAGTGGCCGCCCTCGCTTTTTTTGTAGATCCAGCGCGACTCGCCAGTGGCCGGGTCTTTATCGTCCCAGAGCATCTGCAAGTTGGCGCGGACGCAGTCCTTGTGGAGTTGGTCGGTGGTCGCGGCCCAACCGTCGTATTCGACGCCGAGCTTTTCCCACAGCGCGGTGAATTTCGCGGTAATGCCATCGACGAACTGCTGCGGTGCGAGGCCGGCCTTTTCGGCGCTTTGCTGAACCTTCTGTCCGTGCTGATCGACGCCGGTGAGGAAGAAAACATCGTCACCTTTCAGCCGATGGTAGCGTGCGAGCACGTCGGCGAGCACCTTTTCGTAGGCATGGCCGATGTGGGGGGCGCCGTTCGTGTAATCGATGGCGGTGGTGATGAAAAAAGGTTTCGGCATCAGGTGTCCTGTTTGATTTTGCCGCCCCATGAGATGATGCGGGCTTTGGCGCCGGCTGCTTCGGCTGCTTCGATCTGCTCGTTGCGGTTGTAAAACAATGATAAACTCGTCCAGCCGATCTGGTCGTTGGGCCGCAGTTCCACCGCTTTGAGGCCGGCCTCGATCGCTTCGGGATAGCGCCGCAATTTCATCAGCGCCATGCCGAGGGCGTGCCAGCCGTCGAAAAAGGCGGGATCGAGCTCCACGCAACGCCGGTATTTCGCCGCCGCGGAGTCCAGCTCACCCAGCGCGAGATCGCCGTTGGCGTCGTCGAAAATATCTTCCAGTTCCTCCGGCATGGGCCGCGGGGGCGTTATGGGGCGAGCACGCGGATGCCCGCCGCCTCGCGTTCGCCGCGCAGCCATTCCACGAAAGCGAGGGTGCGGGAGTTTTCGCCCTCGATGGCGCCGAGCTGGTCTTTCTCCTTGGCGAAATCGGTGTCGGGCGCGGGCTGGCGCGCCTGGAGATAGACGAGGATCGAGCCGCTCCCGGCCGGGATCGGCGAGCTGAGCGAGTTGTCCCTCATGCTGATGGTGGCCTGCATGACGGCGATCGCGTCGGGCGCGTTGGAGTTGGGTTTGGCCATGGAGAAATCGG
>JBGTNO010000245.1:0-3478 GCA_041743065.1 Chthoniobacterales bacterium | reverse complement strand
CGCGGGATTTTCCGGCGGCGTTCCGGCGGCATGGGGGCGCGTTTGCGCTGGCGCTGAGCCTGCTGGTGGCGGGCGCGTTGTTTGGCGGGCTGGCGCACACGCTCGATCCCCAGGCGAAAAGTTCGCTGGTGCCGGAGCAGTTCGCGCACCTGATGGAGGATCCGGCGAAACGGGTGGCGGAGGAGGAAAAAGGAAAGCCCGAGAACCTGGAGGGGCAGCAGGCCAGTTTCTCGACGGCGCTGATGACGAATAATATCCGCGTCTCGATCCTGGCGCTGGCGCTGGGGATGACGTGCGGCGCGGGGACGGTGATTCTCCTTTTCTATAATGGGGTGCTGCTCGGGCTGGTGGCGGCGGACTATCTGCTGGCGGGCCAGGGGACCTTTCTGCTGGCGTGGCTGCTGCCGCACGGGGCGACGGAGATTCCGGCGATCCTCATTGGCGGACAGGCGGGATTCGTGCTGGCGCGGGCAATGATCGGGCGGGGTGACCGTCAGCCGCTGGCGGCGCGGCTGCGGGCGGTGGGTCGCGACGTTTCGCTGCTCAGCTACGGCTTCGCGGTGCTGCTGATCTGGGCGGGACTGGTGGAGGCGTTTCTCTCGCAGTATCACGCGCCGGTGGTGCCCTACAGTGCGAAGATCGCTTTTGGGACCATCGAGCTGGTGCTGCTCGTCTGGCTGCTCCACGGCCGGGAAGAGCCCGGCCGGAAATGAAGGCGCGACTGACCATTCGCACTCCGGAAGGGGTGGCCTTTTCCCATGTGCTGGCGGGGCCGGTCTCGCGCTGTCTGGCCTGGCTGGTGGATCTGGCGGCGATCGGCGCGCTCACCATCCTGGCGGGGGCGCTGCTGAAAATGGGCGGACTGCTGAGTTTCGATATCGCGGCGGCGTTTTCCACGATCAGCTACTTCGCGATCGGGATCGGCTACGGCGTCGCCATGGAGTGGTGCTGGCGCGGCCAGACGCTGGGGAAACGGCTGCTGCGGTTGCGGGTGATCGATCGGCAGGGGCTGCATTTGCAGTTTCATCAAATTCTGATCCGGAATCTGGTGCGGCTGGCGGATTCGCTCCCGTTTTTTTACCTGATCGGCGGGATGGTCTGTTTTTTAAATCGGCGGTGCCAGCGGCTGGGCGATCTGGCGGCGGGCACGCTGGTCATCCGGATCCCGGTGGTGAGCGAGCCGGATCTGAAGCAGGTCCAGCCGGTGCCGCATAATTCCCTCCGCGAACAGGCGCATCTCGCGGCGCGTTTGCGGCAGCAGGTTTCGCCGGCGCTGGCGGCGCTGCTGCTGCGGGCGGTGTTGCGCCGGGAGGATTTCGATCCGGCGGAGCGGGTGCGACTCTTCGGGGCGCTGGCCGAACATCTGCGCGGGCTGGTGGAGTTTCCGCCGGAGGCGGTGGAAACGCTCTCGGAGGAACAGTATGTGCGGAGCGCGATCGATGTGATCTATCGGTGAGGAGGGGACCAATCCTTTTCTTTGCCGGTGTTTCTCGGTAAAACGACGCGCATGTCCATCGAATACGAAGCTCTCGCGTTTGACGCTCACCTGATCGATCGCCTCACCGATAACGACAAAGGCCTCCGCTTCGATATCTGCCGGCACGGCGCGGAACTGGTGAGCCTCCGCCGCCGCAACGCCGCCGGAGACTGGGAAGGCTTTCTCCATCGGGACGGCGAGCTGGCCCCACCCGCGCAAGGCTGGGGCAATCACGCCACCGTCATGGGTTACTACGTGCACCGGCTTCTGAACGAGCGCAGCTCCTACCGGGGCCACGAAGTGCGCGGCGGCACGCACAGCTTCGCGCGGCATCTGGATTTCGCGGCGCCCGAAGCGGGGAGCCGTTCCCTCACTTACCACGTGACGCGGGAGATGGTTCCGCCGGAAGCTTATCCCTACGCGGTCACGCTGGCGCTGACTTATGCAATAGACGGTGACGCGTTGAAGGTGACCTTCGCCTTCGAAAATCACGAGTCCGAGCCGTGCCACATCAGCTTCGGGCTTCATCCGGGCTTTCGCGTCGCGGATACGCATGACGCCGAAATCCATCTCCCGGCCGGAACCTGGACCAGACACCTGGCGCCGGAGAACTTTCTCTCAGGTCAAGCCGTGGAATTTCATCACGCCGGCGGGCGGCGGCTCTTTCCGGTCGATCATCTCGAGGGTTCGTTTTTGCTCGAGCCGAGGCTGACCGAGACCCGCCTGATCGCGCTGCGTGATCCGGGGACGGGGCATCGGGTGACCCTTGATCTCGGGACGGCGCCCTATCTGACCATCTGGAGCAGTGCGGAAGATTTTCTGTGCGTGGAGCCCTGCTGGGGTCTGCCGGATCACCACGAGCAGCGGCCATTTGAGCGGAAAGTGGGAATCCAGGAAATCGCCGCCGGCGGAAAGCTGGAGGCGTGGTGCCGGCTCGCGCCAGGGTTCCTGTAACTGGAGCGCGGGAACAGCCCGGCCGGGCACGCTGGAAGCGCGCTCTCCCCCGCGACACGCTGGAAGCGCGCGCTCCCCCGCGACATCAGGTTGTTTTTCGTGACCAAGCCCAATGACTTCGGCGGGGATGGCGGCGACAAGCCGGGCGCTTAGGTCCTTGCGGGGATGGGACAGCGGGCCGGTCACTCGCATTCGACCGGGCCGTCGAAGGAGCCGGCCAGGCCGAAGAAGTGATCAAGGAAGGCGTCAGCGGAGTGCTCGACACCATCCTCGGCTTCTGACTTCCACCGGCCTGCCTTTTTCCCCCGCCAAATCCGAGGCGATCCTTGCTGGCAACCGCTTTCCAGTCGTAGCGGATTGCAGGCCGGAGCCACAATCCAGCCCCCGCAGGGACAGACTGTGGAGTTGGTTACGGGGTGTGGGAAAAGGCGTAAACGCGCTTAAACTGAACTTCGAGGGCTGAAAAACGCTGGGAGGCCCATAGACAGTAGGTTTGCGGCGCTTTTTGGCTTCCAGCTACTGGCTACGTGTGGGGAGGTTGTCGAGGAGTTGGAGGATTTTCTGCTGGAGGGGTGTCGGTTCGGTGTCCTGCTGCCAGCCCGGGGCGCCGGGGATGTCGGGCACAATGGTGTTGCGGGTGATGGTGGCGAGGTCTTTGAGCAAGGTCGCGAAGCTGTGAATGGGCAGGCCGTCCGGGGTGCGTTTGCGGTGGGCTTTGGCCTGGGCGGAGGGTGAAGGTTGCTTGGGGGTGACGACATCCGGGCGGGCCTGGCGGGCGGCTTGCGGATCGTCTTCGTCGAAGAGGACGCTCTTGAGCGCGCGGCGCAGGTGCCACTCGACATGGTAGGCGAGCATGCACAGGAAGATGTGGCAGCGCACGCGATCCTCGTTGCGGTGATGAATGGGGGGTGCATGACATGAAAGTTACCGGGGTTCAAGCGGCGGCTTTGGAGCGGGCGTCCCAGTCGCGGTCGAAGTGGTGGCCCAGGAGCGCGGTGCGCAGGGTGAGGATGTTTTGCGCGCCCTCCACGCTCCAGAACATGCCGG